>SEBM01000541.1 GCA_004296145.1 Flavobacterium sp. | reverse complement strand
TTATGATATTGTTTGTTAGGTAGTTAGGTGATGTTTTAAATGAATACAAAAGCACAAATGATTATACAAGTTTTTTAGTGTTAAAAAATGTTAATTTTATAATGTTTTTTAACATTTAATCTAATATATTTACTGCCGAAAACTAATAAATACCACCTACAATGAAAAAAATTTTATGCCTTTTTGGAGCAATGACTTTATTATTATCATCTTGTTCCAGTAATGATGATTACTCACCTGAGGAAGAAAACGATGACAACGGTAACAACAATCCAGGTACTGAAACTGTATTTTTAAAGAAAACAATAATAACTGATTCAGAAGGGGATAAGGTTACATCAATCTATAGTTACAATGGTAATAAAATAGTAAGTATAGTAGATGATAGTGGTGAATCAAATGCTTATTATACTTATACAGGTGATCTAATAACTAAATTGGAGTATAAACTTCCTGATGGAACTATTGAGCAGGTTAATACATATGCTTACGATTCAAAAGGAAGACTTGTTGATTTCGTTAGAATTGACCCTGTTTATGACTTAGGTAATAGAGAAGTTTATACTTATAGCGCAGATGGATCAATTAATTATACAGAATATATTGGAGACGCTACAACTCAAGATCAGGAAAATTCAACTGGTACAGTTAAATTTTCTAATGGTGAAGTAATTGAGATGACCAACACTGTAAATGATGATCATAGTTATACTTACGATACAAAAAACAATCCTTTAAAAAATGTATTAGGCTGGGAGAAAATTTGTTTTACTGATTCTGAAGCAAACGATGTTCTGCACAATATGTTAACTGATAAAACAGGTGACGAGGTTTGGTATAGTTATACTTATACCTATAACGATGCTGGTTTTCCAACAAAAAGTGTTGAAAGCGTTGAAAAAGAAACTTCAGAGTTTTTCTATTAGAAATAACCAAAATAGTAATAAAAAATGCCAGATGCGACAAACATCTGGCATTTTTATATAAATAAAACAGAATAAGAAAAATCAAATGTGAACTGAGAATTAACAGAATTAAAAAATATAAAATATGAAAAAAATTATATCTCTATTTATTGTTTTATCACTACTTCTAACATCTTGTTCCAGTGATGATGCGCCTCAGGACACACCCGTGGATTCAGTTATATTGGTAAAAAAAACAGTTCAAACTGGTTTAGATGGTAAAATTTATACTTCTGAATTCTCTTATGATGGCAGAAAAATCGTAAAACAATTAAAAAAGGAAAATGATCAATATACCGAAACAATAAATTATTATTATACAGGTGATTTGATAACTAAATATGAAATTACTAAAGGATCAGATATTATCTATTCTACGGACATAACGTATGAAGGCAATAAACTTAAAACGTTATTCTCAAAAAGGAAAACTGACGTCCCGGATTTGATTCTTTATATAAAAATTAATTATACGTATAATGCTGATGGAACCGTTTCTATTGTACAAAAAGATGTAGATCCAGATACTCAGAAAGAAACAAATCCTATATTTGGAGAACTAACTTATTCTAACGGGAATGTTGTAAAAGAAATATATGACATTACATATTATGATATAACTACCAATGTGGCACTGGAATATGATACTAAAAATAGTCCGTATAAGAATATATTGGGAGTTAAGTACTTGCTTAACATTGGAGATTTTGGTTATTCAGAAAATAATAATACAAAATTTACTATTGTAGATACCAATAAGCCGAGTGGATTCCGTATCTATACAACTACTTTTACTTATAATGAGAATAACTTTCCAATTGAAAGCAAGCGTTTACAAGATGGAGAATCTGAGATTAAAACTCAATTTTTCTACTAAGCTGCAGAAGCCGGATGTCTAGACTTTCGGCTTTTTTATTTTGAAATAAATATAAGCCAGCGAAAGTTTTAATTGAAAAGTAAATTTGTTGTCTTATTGTGATAGAAAGAAAACTTATTTTTCCGTTGTATTATTTTATCTAAAGTAGTTTAGCTTAATTATAAATCTACTTAATTTTGCTATGAAAAACTTTTTATGCCTTTTTGTTGCTTTAGCCATAATACTGGGCTCTTGCTCGCACGACGATAGTAATGAGCCAGATAACGGAAACAATGTAACACTTCCAAAAAAAATACAATACACAAATCCGGATTACCCAGATAGAAATTTCACATCTGCTATTAAATATGTGGGTAATAGAATTGTGTCTTTTACTACTGAAAAGACGAGAACGGATTATACTTATCAAGGAAACTTAATTGTGAAAATTACGACTTACGATATCAGATATAATAAAAATGATAAATTGGTTGAAGATTCCTATTCCTATACAGGAGGAAAACTATCCTCTTGGACATCTGCAGAAAACTTTACTTCTGAATATCCATTTGGAGAATATAGAAGCAAATCAGTTTACACTTATAATGCTGATGATACCATTACAAAAGAAAAATATCAAATAAATACAACAACTGGAGAAGAAACAAAAAGTAATTATTTTGATGTCTTTACCTATAAGAATGGTAATTTAATTACGTTAGTTTCAACTGATACAAATTCTTTACCTTACAGTGTTAATACAAGTATCTATGAGTATGACACAAAAAAACAATCCATTTAAAAATGTTTTAGGTCTTAATTTATTACTTGAAGAGGATTACGATTCTAATAATCTTATTAAACACACTTATTCTTCCGGATCTGCTTCATCTACAAATGAAACAGTGTATGAATATAATGAAAATGGATACGCGACAAAACAAATCAATTATAGAAATAATCGAACAATTGGAGCTACAACTGAGTATTTCTATTAAAAAATAAACTTTAATTTTGCTTCAAATATTGTTGTTAATTGATTCTTTATAAGATG
>SEBM01000540.1 GCA_004296145.1 Flavobacterium sp. | reverse complement strand
AGAATCGCCAGTGGAGAAAACTGGGGACATATTCAGGTTTAAATTTTTTTTGTTTCTCCCGACACTTCGGGATTTTGTTTAAGGTTTCAAGTTTAATTTGCCACGAATTGCACTAACCGACACGAATTTTTATTTTAATTTGTGAAAATTGGTGCAATTCGTGGCAAAAACTTTTATAACCTGAAACTTGATCCCGAAGCATCGGGAGAAACTTCAAACAAAAAAAACAAACCAACAATTAAAATAAATCCTTAAATTCGCAATCACAAATAACAAAGAAATTGAAAATGAGTTTCGGATTATAAACTTCATTTTCGGTAGTAATACTAAAAGCAAAAAAAATGAAATACGACGTTATTGTTTTAGGAAGTGGTCCTGGCGGATATGTTACAGCAATTAGAGCATCACAATTAGGTTTTAAAGTAGCTGTTGTTGAAAAAGAAAACTTAGGTGGTGTATGTTTAAACTGGGGATGTATCCCAACAAAAGCATTACTAAAATCGGCTCAGGTTTTTGATTATTTGAAACACGCTTCTGACTACGGATTAAAAGTTTCTGAATTTGATAAAGATTTCCCGGCAGTTGTACAACGTAGCCGTAATGTTGCAGAAGGAATGAGCAAAGGTGTTCAGTTCCTAATGAAAAAAAACAAAATTGACGTTATTGAAGGTTTTGGAAAACTGAAACCAGGAAAAAAACTTGACGTTACAGACAAAGACAATAAAGTTACAGAATATAGCGCAGATCATATCATTATTGCAACCGGAGCACGTTCTCGTGAGTTACCAAACTTACCTCAGGATGGTGTAAAAGTAATTGGCTACCGTCAGGCAATGACATTACCAACACAACCAAAATCTATGATTATCGTAGGTTCGGGAGCAATTGGAGTTGAATTTGCACATTTCTACAACTCAATGGGAACTGATGTTACTATTGTAGAATTTATGCCAAACGTTGTACCGGTAGAAGACGAAGATATCTCAAAACAATTTGAAAAATCTTTGAAAAAAGCAGGTATCAAAGTAATGACAAGCTCTTCTGTAGAATCTCTTGATACTTCCGGAGCTGGTGTAAAAGCAACTGTAAAAACAGCAAAAGGAGAAGAAATCCTTGAAGCTGATATCGTACTTTCTGCAGTTGGAATTAAAACAAACATTGAAAACATTGGTTTAGAAGAAGTTGGTATCGCAGTTGACAGAGATAAAATCTTAGTAAACGCTTACAACCAAACTAATATCCCTGGTTACTACGCAATTGGAGATATTACTCCTGGACAAGCTTTGGCTCACGTAGCTTCTGCTGAAGGAATTAACTGTGTTGAAAAAATCAAAGGTTTACACGTAGACCCAATCGATTACGGAAATGTTCCTGGTTGTACTTATGCAACTCCAGAAATCGCTTCTGTTGGTTTAACAGAAAAACAAGCAAGAGAAAAAGGATACGATCTTAAAATTGGAAAATTCCCATTCTCAGCTTCTGGAAAAGCAAAAGCTGCCGGAGCTTCTGATGGTTTCGTAAAAGTAATTTTCGATGCTAAATACGGAGAATGGTTAGGATGCCACATGATTGGTGCTGGGGTTACAGATATGATTGCAGAAGCAGTTGTAGCGCGTAAACTGGAAACTACTGGTCACGAAATCTTAAAGTCTATCCACCCTCACCCTACAATGAGTGAGGCTGTTATGGAAGCTGTTGCTGATGCTTACGGAGAAGTAATTCACTTGTAAGACATTTAGTTATATATAATTTTTCAATTAAATCCGATTTGTGAAAGCAAGTCGGATTTTTTATAAAATGTATTTCAATTATTTTAAATAATCAATATTTCGTAATAAAAAAGCTATATATTTGATTTTCATTTAAAAGCCAATTAATAATTACAAGCAGACAAATTTATGAGTGATACAAAAGTATTTTTTGCAAGCGATGAAAATCAAAAAATGATTCAGGCCTATCAAAAGGCACAGGAAACCTTTAAATATTTTTGGAGGGAATTATCGTGGGAAAACCGCCGTATTGTTCCGGCATTGGATATTGCTTGTGTAAAAGTTGCATTTGTTCAGGAAATAGATGGAGAATCTGTTGTTGAACATATGTGGATAAATGATATTGATTTTGATGGAGAAAATATAAAAGGTATTTTGATAAATGATCCTAATATTTTAACCAACGTGAATAATGGTGATGAAGTTGAAATTCCGTTAAAGCAAATTAGTGACTGGTTATTTTCAGATGGCGAAAAAACATATGGAGGTTTTACCATACAAGCCATGCGATCAGAAATGAGTGAAAAAGAAAGAGAAGAACACGATGCTGCATGGGGTTTAGATTTTGGCGATTACAATAATGTTTTTGTAGTTTTTAACCAAAATGAAAAACCTGAAAATCTTGTTGAACATCCGATGAGTATCAATATGAGAGAAAGTCTGATTGGTTTTCTTAACGAAAATCCAACAGAACTTACTAATAAAGACGATTTTGGATATACTTTATTGCACAAAGAAGCAATTGCAGGAAACAAAACTACAGTAGAAGTCTTATTACAAAGCGGCGCTGACAAAAATGAAAAAACAAACAATGGCAAAACCGCGCACGATTTTGCCTTGCAATTGCAATGGGAACATCTCATACCTTTATTAAAATAAATAAAATCCGATTTGTGAAAGCAAGTCGGATTTTTTTTAAACACTATTTGACTAAAACATTAACTTTTTGATAGTAGATTAGAGACAAATTTTTAATAATTAAGTAGTATTTTTGCAGCTCCCAAAACCCAAATCTACTCATGAAAAAAATATTTTTCATCCTTGCCATTGCCCTTTTTGTTCCGATAAGTCTTTTTGCACAAACAAAAACGGAAGCAAAAAATATCTTTGCAAATTCTTATG
>SEBM01000048.1 GCA_004296145.1 Flavobacterium sp. | reverse complement strand
GTATAATTTTAAAACAGGAACTATTTGCATTAAAAAACTTACTATTCACAATTACATAATTTTAACATAATGTTTAAAATAATAACAATATGTTTGTGTAACCACTAAAAGAATATATAAATATGAAAAAACAGTTTAGTAAACCTGTCTTTTGTGCTTTTTCTGTAATGTTGACATTTACAGCAGTAAAAGCACAAAATACAACTCCAAAAGAACCTGGTGTTAATGTTTCTTATATGAACACAAAGATTAGCCCAAGTGAAGATTTTTTCCGTTACGTAAACGGAACCTGGCTTGATAAAACAGAGATTCCAAGTGACCGTACAACTTGGGGAAGTTTTAATGAATTAATTAAAAAGACCGATAAAGATGCAATGGCAATTTTGAAAGAAGCGTCAAAAAATCCAAAGTATAAATCGAACACAGATCAGGGAAAAGCAGTAAACTTGTTTACAACTGTCCTTGATACTGTAGGCAGAAATAAAAGAGGAATTGAACCATTAAAACCCTATTTGAAAAAGATTGATGCTATTAAAAATGTATCAGATCTTCAGAATTATATGGTTGAAATGGAACCACAAGGCGGTAATGACTTTTTTGGAATCTATATTGGAGCTGATGAAAAAAACAGTTCTAAAAACTCTGTAAGTTTAAATGTTAGCCGATTGGGATTATCTGATAAAGATTATTACACATCTCAGGATAAAGATCCGAAAGAAAAACGTGAAAAATACGAATTGCATATCGCAAGAATGATGCAGTTTATTGGCGAATCTCCAGAGAAAGCAAAACAAAGTGCCAAAGAAATTTTAGCTGTAGAAACTGCTCTTTCTGTTCCAAGATTAGATCGTGTTGAAAGCAGAGATAGTCGTCTTCAATATAATCCGATGACGGTAGCAGAACTTCAAAAGTTAACTCCTGCCATTAAATGGGATGCTTATTTTACCGGACTTGGTTTACCAAAACTGGATACAGTTGTAGTGATACAGCCTCGTTACATGAAAGCATTGCAAAATGTTTTGGCAGAAAATAAAGTAGCTGAATGGAAAGAATATCTAAAATGGACATTACTAAACCGTTCTACATCTCAACTGACAACAGATATTGAAACTGCAAATTTTGATTTTTACAGTAAAACATTAAGAGGCGCTATTAAACAATTGCCTCGTGAAGAAACAGCTTTGCTAGTTGTAAACAGAAGTATTGGTGAAGCTCTTGGTAAATTATATGTAGAAAAAGTATTTCCTGCTGAAGCAAAAACCAAAGCGGTTGATATGATTCATAATGTAATTTCTGCTTATCAAACCCGTATCAGCAATTTGACATGGATGTCTGATGCTACTAAAGCAAAAGCAATTGAGAAATTAAATAAGATTACCATAAAAGTGGGTTATCCTGATAAATGGAAAGATTATTCTGCTTTAGAAATTAAAAGTGTTGCCGAAGGCGGAAGCTATTTTGAAAATTCACATAATTTATCAAAATGGAATTTTAAGAAAGGAATTGAAAAACTTCATAAACCGGTTGATAAAACAGAGTGGGGAATGTCTCCGCAAACTGTAAACGCTTATTACAATCCGTCTTATAATGAAATTGTTTTCCCGGCAGCGATTTTACAACCGCCATTTTACAATTATCAGGCAGATGAAGCTGTAAATTATGGAGGAATCGGAGCGGTAATCGGTCACGAAATCTCTCATGGATTTGATGATTCCGGAGCACGTTATAATGCAGAAGGAAATCTTGTAGACTGGTGGACTGCTGATGATCTGAAACAATTTACCCAATTAGGAACTGCTTTGGCAGATCAGTATAGTGCTTTAGAACCATTACCTGGAATTCACGTTGATGGTAAATTTACTTTAGGTGAAAATATTGGTGACTTAGGCGGAATCAACGCAGCTTATGATGGATTGCAATTGTATTTAAAGAAAAACGGAAATCCGGGATTAATCGATGGTTTTACTCCGGAACAGCGTTTCTTTATTTCATGGGCAACTGTCTGGAGAACCAAAACAAGAGACGAAGCAATTAAGAATCAGGTAAAAACAGATCCGCATTCACCAGGAATGTACAGAGCGTATGTGCCAATTCAGAATGTAGATGCTTTTTACAAAGCTTTTGATATCAAAAAAGGAGATAAAATGTATGTTGAACCAGAAAAACGAGTTAAGATCTGGTAAACTAAATTTAATCTAAGAATATAAACGGCGCTGAATAAGCGCCGTTTTTGTTTTTTATTTGTTTTTGAATTACTTCAAATTGCTGTAAATATAAGTTTCAATAGCTTTCAGTTCTTCATCAGACATAGCCTGTGTTACCGGAAAATTAGTTTTCATAACCGCAAACTGACTTGGATCTACAATTGGGTCTGCGTTTCCTTTTAAGAAAGTAACGATATCACCTTTTTTGTCTTTATAGGTTTTTGCAATTTCCTGAATACTTGGCCCGATCACTTTTTGATCAACCTGATGGCAGGAAGTACAATTTCCTTTTCCTTCAAAGATTTCTTTTCCTAAAGCTTCGGGAGTTGCAGCTTTTGCTGATTCTCCTTCAGAATAATTTTCAGTGGCGGTTGTTGTAACAGGATTTTCTGTTGCTTCTTTTTTACAGGAGGCCAAAGCTAAAACAGCAGATAAGAATACTATTTTTTTCATTTTTATTTATTTAAAAGGATAGCGGCTTCTTTGGCAAAATAAGTCGAAATCAGACTTGCGCCCGCGCGCTTAATACACATTAATTGTTCCATCATAATCTTATCATTGTCCAGCCAGCCTCTTTCTGCCGCAGCCTTAATCATAGCATATTCTCCCGAAACATGATAAACGGTTACAGGTACATTGACAGCATTTTTTACTTCACGAACAATATCCAGATAAGCAATTCCCGGTTTTACCATCACCATATCAGCACCTTCTTCAACATCGTGTAAGGCTTCTTTTATCGCTTCGATACGATTGGCATAATCCATTTGATAGGTTTTTTTATCTTTCGGAACAACAACATCGGCTTCTCTCGGAGCAGAATCCAAAGCATCTCTAAAAGGACCATAAAATGCCGAAGCATATTTAGCCGAATAACTCATAATACCAACATTCTGAAATCCTGCAGCATCAAGACCTTCGCGTAAGCGTAAAACTCTTCCGTCCATCATATCGCTTGGGGCAACAAAATCGGCTCCGGCTTGTGCGTGCGAGACAGCCATTTTTACCAAAGCATCAACAGTGCTGTCATTTTCTACATCGCCATTTGCTATAATTCCGTCGTGACCATAAATAGAATACGGGTCTAAGGCAACATCCGGCATCACAATCATTTCAGGACAAGCTGTTTTAATGGCACGAATTGCCTGTTGCATTAATCCGTCTTTATTCCAGGCTTCTTTTCCGGTATTGTCTTTTAGATTTTCGCTGACTTTCACATAGATGTTTACTGCACGAATTCCTAAAGCAAAAAGTTCTTTAACTTCCTCAACCGTCAAATCAATAGATCTGCGAAAAATTCCAGGCATTGATGAAATTTCAGTTTTTACATTTTCGCCTTCAGCAATAAACATCGGAAACATAAAATCCGACGGACTTAAACTGGTTTCGCGTACTAAAGAACGAATTGATTCATTGGTTCTTAAACGACGACCTCTGTGTAATGGAAACATAATAATTTTAGATTTTAGATTTAGGATTTTAGATTTCACTTCCGAATTATCAGTTGTTTATCGTCTCCTTAGATCATATTGTTGTTTGTTTTTTTAATTTTTATTTTATTGAAGCTTCATAAATATCTTTAATCGTCTTCCCTAAAGTAGTATCAAAATCAGTATCAGATTGACTTGCCGAAACTCCTTCAGATAATGCTCTTGAAAAACTGGCAATTAATCCTTTGTTGTGAGATAGTTTGTCGTTTGCTTCTTCTCGGCTGTAACCGCCTGAAAGCGCTACAACACGTACAACATGCGAATCAGACATTAATTCGCTGTAAAAATCATTCACAGTTGGAATAGAAAGTTTAAGCATCACTTTTACATCTTTGCCTAATGCATCAAGTTGTTTTTTGATTTCTGATTTTAGAATCTCTTCTGATTTCTCTTTATCAGCACTGTAAATATCAACTTCAGGTTCAATAATCGGAATAAGTCCTTTTTGGAAAATTTGCAAACCAACCGCAAACTGTTGTCCTACTACTTCCTGAATTCCAATCGCATTTGCTTCTTTAATAACAGATCGCATTTTGGTTCCAAAAACATTTCGTTCTACCGCGCGATTCAGTAATTCATTTAAATTGGAAATCGGTTTCATTAACTGAACACCATTTGCAAGATCAGCAAGCCCTTTATCAACTTTTAAAAACGGAACTATATTTTTCTTTTCCCATAAATAATCGGCCGTCCATTGTCCGTCGATTTTGCGATCCATTGTATTTTCAAACAAAATTGCTCCTAGAATATATTGACTGTCAAAAGCAGGACTTTTGATAATTCTTGTTCTCATTTGATGTACGAGTGTGTACATTTCATCGTCATTTGCAAAGCTGTTTTCCAGAATGCCATATAGCGATAAAGCTTTTGGTGTACTGCCTCCGCTTTGATCTAGCGCGGCAATAAATCCTTTTCCGGAATGCATACGATCTAATTGTGCCATTTTCATGTTTTCCATAATAATGATTTTATTTAATTATAAATCCGTTTAAACGTTTCACCTCGTTGAGGTTCAATATAATAAATTTACAAAATCTCTATACACAGTCCGTTCTTATGGAACTTAATTAACTTAAATCCAATCCTGCGGATTTTCTAATACTTTTAATAATCGTTCTTCTTCACTTCCCGCTTTGGGATGATGATCGTAAACCCATTGCACATGCGGCGGTAAACTCATCAAAATACTCTCAATTCTTCCGTTGGTTTTTAAGCCGAATAAAGTTCCTTTATCGTGAACCAAATTGAATTCAACATAACGGCCACGACGAATTTCCTGCCAGTTTCTTTGTTCCGGAGTATACGGAAGATTTTTTCTTCTTTCTACAATTGGTATATACGCTTCAAGGAAACTATTTCCAACTTCAGATACAAAATCGAACCAGTTTTCCATCGACATTTGTTCATTTGCTTTGCAATAATCAAAGAACAAACCGCCAAGTCCACGGGCTTCATTTCTATGTGCATTCCAAAAATAAGAATCGCATTGTTTTTTATATTTCGGATAAAATTCCGGATTGTGCTTATCGCAGGCTGTTTTACAAGTTTGATGAAAGTGTTTTGCATCTTCTTCAAACAAATAATAAGGCGTTAAATCCTGTCCGCCGCCAAACCATTGTTCGATCACATTTCCTTTTTCGTCATACATTTCAAAATATCGCCAATTAGCGTGCACAGTAGGAACCATCGGGCTTTTGGGATGAATCACTAAACTCAGTCCACAGGCAAAGAAATCGGCTTCTCCAACGCCAAACATTTTCTGCATGGCTTCAGGAAGTTTTCCGTGAACCGCCGAAATGTTTACACCACCTTTTTCGAAAACAGCTCCGTTTTCAATAACGCGTGTTCTTCCGCCACCACCTTCCGGTCGTTTCCAAAGATCTTCGCGGAATTTTGCAGTTCCGTCAACAGCTTCTAATCCTGCTACGATTTGATCTTGTAAATTTTGTATGTATGCGTAAAATTTATCTTTCATGTTGATTGTATTCTGATTTAAGTAAGCCGAAATAAACCGAATTTTGCAATTCGCCATCTCCATTTCTAAATTCGTCTCTTAAAATTCCTTCTTGTTTAAAGTTGTGTTTTAATGCAACTCGCTGGCTTGCGATATTAATTTCAGATGTGCAGATAAATATTTTGTTAAGCTCTAATTCGTTGAAACAGAAATTAATCGCATCAGATACCAATCGGGATGTGATTCCTTTTCCTTGATAATCTTCGTCAACGAAATAACCAAACTCACATTTAGAAATGCGGTAATCTATAGTTTTTACACACAAATAACCAATTAAAGTATTGGTTTCTAAATCTCTGGCATAAAAATAAAAGCCTTTTTTATTTTTCTCGGTTTCCAGGCTTTCAACAATAAAATTTTGAGTTTTCTCAAGAGTCTCGCAATTTGCTAAAGTGACAGGGAAAGTTTTTCCAATGTGATTTCTATTCTTATCAATAAGTTTATAAAACTCTTCTGGAAGAATGTTTTCAATTCGGTCTGTTTTCCAGTCTGTAAAACTCATATCTATTTGTTTTTAGCGGAAGCGATTTTAGTATTTATTCCGAAAGAAAAAACTTTGCTTTCCTGCTGGATATATTGATAAATCGCTAAAGCTTTATCTTGAAAATCATAATCTTCGGCTTTAGAAAATTCCATCAGAAAATCAGCAAATTGTTCTAAATGATCAAAATCAAAATGAAGTCGAAGTAATAATTCGATTAATTCTTCATTTGAATATGCAACTAAAGTTTCAATGTTTAACGCAAAGTCTTTTAGTTGATTTTCAATAGCCTCTTTTTGAATGCTACTCAAAGGTTGAGGTACAAAAACAAGAGTTCGTAACGTCTTGAGGACATTATCAATTCTGATTTTTTCTTCATCTCTTAAACCTTTGTTTAGCATGTTTTTAAAGTTTTCGTCACGGTCGCAGTTTTCAGCTTTAAGGGAGGCTGAAAACTGCGACCGAAAACTGTATACTATTATTGTCCGTATTCCTTAACAGCGTCAATAAACGCTTTTGCGTGATCTACAGGGATATTTGGTAAAATTCCGTGGCCTAAATTCACGATATATTTATCTTTTCCGAATTCGTCGATCATTTCGTGAACCATTTTCTTGATAGTCGGAATTGGAGAAAGCAATCTTGAAGGATCGAAATTTCCTTGTAAAGTAATATTTCCGCCAGAAAGGTAACGTGCGTTTCTTGCAGAACAAGTCCAGTCAACTCCTAAGGCAGAAGCACGGCTTTTGCCCATGTCGCCAAGAGCAAACCAACATCCTTTTCCGAAAACAATAACCGGAGTAATATCCGCTAAAGCATCAACAATCTGATTGATGTATTTCCATGAAAATTCCTGATAATCAACCGGAGAAAGCATTCCTCCCCAGGAATCAAAAATCTGAACGGCATTAACACCTGCTTTTACTTTTTCTTTTAAATATAAAATAGTAGTATCAGTGATTTTTTGTAATAAAGTATGTGCTGCAGCCGGGTTTGAAAAACAGAAACCTTTTGCAGTATCAAAACTCTTAGAGCCTTTTCCTTCAACAGCATAACAGAAAATTGTCCAAGGTGAACCAGCGAAACCAATTAATGGCACTTCGTCGTTCAACATTTCCTTTGTTAATTTTACAGCATCAAAAACGTAACCTAAAGTTTCATTTACATCTGGAACATAAACGCGGTGAACATCAGCCAGAGAACGAATCGGATTTGGAATTATCGGACCTAAATTGTCTTTTAATTCTACATGAATTCCCATTGCACGAGGAACAACCAGAATATCTGAGAATAAAATCGCAGCATCCGGAGCAATTCTGCGGATTGGCTGTACGGTAATTTCAGCAGCTAATTCAGGAGTTTCGCAACGCGTAAAAAAATCATATTTGTCACGCAGTTCTCTAAATTCTGGTAAATATCTTCCAGCCTGACGCATCATCCATACTGGTGGACGCTGAACTGTTTCTCCTTTTAATGCTTTTAAAAATAGGTCGTTTTTTAACATGGTTTTTATTTTTAGGCGCAAAGTCTCAAAGGGACAAAGCGACAGAGTTTTTATTTATATTCTTGAATTACATCTTCGATCACATCTTCAATTGTTGGTTGGTCTGCAATAATGATGTTTTTAGTGATTTTTGATAAAGCTTCTGCTGTTGTTTCACCAATGCAGAAACAGATTTGTTTATGTATCGTATTGTCTTTCAGGTAGCTTTTTACTCCGGACGGACTAAAAAATAAAAGCGCTTCTGCATTTGCTTTTATTTTTTGAGGCTGTAAAGTAGTTTCGTAAACCTGAATTTCATTGAATTTAATTCCGGCTTCTTTCAAAGCTTCGGGCAAAGTGTCTCTTCTTAAATTTCCGCTGAAAAAAGTATAACTTTCATTTGAATAAATTAAAGTGATAATTTCAGCCAAATCCGAAGCATAACCCGTGTATGCCACAACATTAAATCCGTTATCAGCTAAAAGTGCTTTTGTTTTTAAGCCAACGCAGTATACATTTTTGCTTTTTAGTTTTTCAACATTTGGATCTTTTAAAACACTTTGAACTGCATTTTGACTGGTAAAAATCAGACTTTCGTTAATGTCTTTTAATTCGAAAGGTTTGTTTTCGGTTTTAATGAAATCGGCTTCGATTAATTCAATGCCATATTTCATCAACTCTTGTTTATGAAGAGGAGATAATATTTTAGTAGATACTATTTGAACTTGATTTGCCATTATTTCTTCAAAGATTCTTTAATAGACTGCATCAACTCAGTTCCGCCATTATTCAAAATTTCCTGAGCGGCATGAAAACCTAATTTCTTCCATTCAGAAATATCAACCTTTTTATTGATTTCCAGTTTTTGTTTTCCATCAACAGAAAGTAAAACACCTTGAAAATCAAGTGTGTCTTCATCTTCATTATAATTTACCAAAGCTCCGATTGGTGCGGTACAACCACCTTCCAAAGTTCTTAAAAACTGGCGTTCAATATAAGTACAGATTTCAGTTTCAATATGATTCAGTTGCGATAAAGCATCCAAAGTATAATTGTCATTTTCCATTGCCACAACAAGCATTGCTCCTTGTGCCGGCGCGGGAATCATCCAATCCAGATCAATAACATTTTCCGGTTTTAGGTTAATGCGTTCCAAACCTGCAGCCGCAAAAACAGCTCCGTCCCAATTATTGTCCTGCAATTTTTGCATGCGTGTATTTACGTTTCCACGTAAATCAACAACAGTATGATTTGGATATTTGTTAAACCATTGCGCCTGGCGACGCAGACTTCCGGTTGCAATTGTGCTTGGGTTAGCAAAATCAGGATTTCCTTTATGAACTAAAATATCCAAAACATTCGCTCTTTCTAAAACGGCTCCCTGAACAATTCCTTTTGGTAAAGCCGTCGGAACATCTTTCATAGAATGCACAGCAATATCAACATCACCATTTATCATAGCGATGTCAAGCGTTTTGGTAAAAATTCCGGTAATGCCCAATTCGTAAAGTGGTTTATCCAGAATTATATCTCCCTGAGATTTTACAGCAATAATCGAAGTTTTATAACCCAAATCGTTTAGTTGTTTTTCAACAGTATGAGCCTGCCAAAGAGCCAATTCGCTATCACGCGTTCCTATTCTGATTGTTTTTTCAGCCATTTTCTTTTTTAACCATTAAGATATTAAGGAAATTAAGCCAATCTTTGTCAAGAAAATTAAGCTTACAACGCCCTGAAACTTAATCATCTTAGGTTCAGCGCAAAGCTTAATGTTTCTTAATTTCTTAATGGTTCAATTCTTTAATTTTATGTTTAATCAATTAATCTTGCGAAATATTCATTTACAAGTGGTTTCATTGACTTTGTTATGTTTGTTGTATTGAAATTAATTAATAAACCTTGAGGTCTTTGTAATAATTTCATGTACGTTAATAATTGAGCTTCGTGAATTGGCAGTAAATTTTCTATTGCTTTTAATTCAACGACTATACAATCATTAACCAGTAAATCGATTCTCAAATCCGATTCAAATTCAAGAGCGTAATATTCTATTTTGACAGATAATTGTTGTTTAACATCATATCCGTTTTGTTCTAATTCATATTTGAGGCACTTTTCGTAAATGCTTTCTAAAAGTCCAGGTCCTAAAGCTTTATGCACTTTAATAGCAAAACCCGTAATTTCATAAGCCAACTGCGTAACCTCTTTTTTTGTCATTTTTTTTTACCATTAAGGTATTAAGTTCATTAAGCTTTGTGCTAATTTTTTTTCTACCATTAAGAGATTAAGAGACATTAAGCTTTGTGTTAAAGCTGAGATCATTAAGTTTCAGAGCGTTTAGCTTAATTCTCTTGACAAAGCTTGACTTAATTCTCTTAATATCTTAATGGTTAAAACTAAGATGCTTTTATTTTGAAGACTTTTTCGATCCATTCGATGCTTTCGTCAACCATCGTGTCGTCGTCTTTTAAATGATTCGCGAAGTGAGTAGTGATTTTCTGAATGATTCTATTGCTGATGATTTCTGCTTGTTCCTCATTAAAATCTCTGATTTTTTTGCTTTGAAAGTCTAATTCTGAAGTTTTAATCGCATTCAGTTTTTCTTTTAGAGCATTTATGGTTGGAGCAAATTTGCGTCCTTTCATCCAAACTACAAATTCATCTTTAATTTCTTCGATAATCGCTTCGGCAGCCGGAATGTGTAATTTTCTGTTTTCCAGAGTTTCATCTGTCAGTTGAGACAAATAATCCATGTGGATTAAAGTTACGCCTTCTAATTCCTCAACATTTTCATGAACGTTTTTCGGAATCGATAAATCTAAAATCAACATTGGTTTTTTAAGATTCAGAATTGCTTTGTCAACCGTTGGGTTTTGTGCGCCTGTTGCAACAACAACGACATCTGCTTTTTGAAGTTCTAAATGTAATTCAGAGTAATCTTTAACAATCAGATTTAATTTTCCAGCCAGTTTCTCAGCTTTGTCTTTCGTTCTGTTGATTAAAGTGATGTGTTCGTTTTTAGTATGTTTTACCAGATTTTCGCAAGTATTTCTTCCGATTTTTCCGGTTCCGAACAACAAGATATTTTTATTGCTGATATCCTCAACATTTTTAAGGATGTATTGTACTGATGCAAAAGAAACCGAAGTTGCTCCCGAACTGATTTCAGTTTCATTTTTAATTCTTTTGCTCGCCTGAATAACAGCATTTACCAATCTTTCGGTAAAAGTATTAGCTAAACCCATTGATTTTGAATGAATAAAACTAGTCTTAATTTGAGAGATAATTTCAAAATCACCAAGAATCTGACTGTCCAATCCTGTTCCTACACGAAACAAATGATTGATAGCTTCCTGATTTTTATAGACAAAACCCACTTTCTGAAAAGCATCAACAGAACCGTTGCTGTTATCACAAATAAGTTTTATTAATTGAAAAGGGTGTTCTGCAAAACCATAAATCTCGGTTCTGTTGCAGGTTGAAGTGACGAGTAAACTTTCTATTCCTTCATTTTTAGCTTGTTCCAGTAAACGTGTTTTCGCTACAGCGTCCAAACTAAATTGACCTCTTACCTCAGCATCCGCTTTTTTATAACTCAGACCAACTGAGTAAAAATAAAGATGTTTCGGTACGTTATTGTTTTCCATAAATCTACTTTCTAAAAAGTGCAACAAAATTATTACTATACCTTTGATAAAAGTAACGCTCAAAGTACTATTTATGTCGCTGGATGTTTTTTTAAACCTAAATAGGTGTTTTTGAGTAAAAAGAAGTATTTTTGTAGCAAAATCAATTGGTTACAAAGGGTTTGTTTAGAGTGATTCTAAATAACATTTTGGTTTTGATTCGATTTTAGTTTTAAAAAAATATCGCTATGGGTTCTCAGGAAATTATAAAAATTGAAGACGACTTTACGCTGATCCGTTTTCAAAACGACGGTCTCGAGCCTTTTTCTGCACAGCACGAAATTGTAGGTACTGGTCTGATACAGTTTCACTTCGGAATAAAAGGTAATGCTAAATTTTTATTCAATCAAGGAAGTTATGCTTTAGAATTGAAAGAAGAAAAATCACTGCTTTTATACAATCCGCAGAAAGAATTACCGCTTAATTTAGAACTCGCTCCAAACTCCTGGGCTATTTCTGTAATTGTTTCGATCAAGAAATTTCATGCGTTGTTTTCTGCAGAAGCCGATTATATTACTTTTTTAAGTGCTGATAATAAGGACAAGAAATATTATAACGAAGGAAATATCAGTCCGTCAATGGCGATTGTGCTGAGTCAGTTGTTTCATTATAATCTTCATCCATCCATAAAAAACCTTTATTATAAAGGAAAAGGATATGAATTACTGAGTTTGTATTTCAACAGAACTGAAGATCCAAATGCAGAACAATGTCCGTTTTTAATTGATGAAGACAATGTTTTAAAGATCAGAAAAGCCAAAGAAATTATCATCGCCAATATGGCTGAACCGCCCGGATTGCAAGAACTGGCAGATGAAATTGGTTTGAATCTGAAAAAACTAAAAATGGGTTTCAAACAAATTTACGGCGACACCGTTTATGGGTTTCTGTTTGATTATAAAATGGATTTCGCCAGAAAATTATTAGACAGCGGTTCTTATAATGTAAACGAAGTAGGATTGAAAATTGGCTACAGCACCGGAAGTCACTTTATAGCGGCGTTCAAGAAAAAGTTTGCCACAACTCCCAAAAAGTATTTGATGTCGATTAATGCGAATGTATAGTTAATGAAAAAAGTTGTTTTTCTGATTTTAGTCATTTTTTTGAGTTGCAAATCCGAAGAGAAGCCTCTTTTGATTGAATATAGAAATATGGCATTACACGATATTAAGGCAGATAGTATAAAAAAATTTGGTTTTGGTTTGCCGCTTCCGCCACGAGATTCAATAGAGATGTACAGAAATAATCAAAAAAAAGATATCTATAAGAAATACGGTTTATACATAAAGAATCTCGGCTGTGTAGTTGGTCTTAAAGAATTAGATGAAGCATCAAATGAATATCGAAAAATAACAGATGTTTATCTTGAAAAAAGAAATGGCAAAAGATGGGAAGAAAAAATGAAAACAGAATTAGATAACGTAAAATGATTATTAAAATCAATTTTATAAATAAGAACATAATTAAAAAGTAATAATTATCATATTTCTAATAA
>SEBM01000539.1 GCA_004296145.1 Flavobacterium sp. | reverse complement strand
ATTGCAAAATTAGAATAGTTGCTATTAATTTTTCTGTTGGGAGATGTAATTCCTTTTCTCCAAATATGGTTGCCACTAACATTACGGTCTGCACACCCATAGAATAAAAGAAAAAAGCACATAAAAAACGCTTTAGGTAAGCCATTTTTTTAACCTGTAGCCATACCTTGTTTAATTCGTTAAATCCATTTGTAAAAACATTTTTTTCTGCTTTGAAATTTGCACTACCCTTAGGCAGGTTTCTGAAAGGTATTTGCGCAAAAACCATCCACCAGATGCCAACCATAAAAAATGACAACCTAGCCGGAATTGAGCTATCGGTTATGCCAAACCAATCTGGCTTAAAGACAAAGACAAAACATATAATTTGCAAAATAATACTACCAATATATCCATAAGTAAAACCTTTGGCACTCACCTTATCTTGTTGGTCAACAGTTGCAATTTCTGGCAGATAAGAATTATAAAACACTAAGCTTCCCCAAAAACCTATCGCCGCAATAACACATAAAATAACGCCCAATTCCAAAGTTTCTATCTTAAATAAAAACAACCCGCAACAAGCTAATGAACCTAAATAGGTAAACATCTGCATAAAAACCTTCTTATTGCCCCTCGTATCCGCAATAGAAGAAAGTATGGGAGACAAAATTGCGATCACCAAAAAAGCAAAAGCCATGGCGTAACTATAAAGCGCAGAGTTAACGAACTTTCTTCCAAAAAAAGTTACATAATCAATGGTTTCGGGATTTTTGTCTGATGTAATAATGGTATAATAGGCTGGAAATATGGTTGAAGTGATAACTAGGTTATAAGCTGAGTTAGCCCAATCGAAATAAGCCCAAGAGCGAATTATCTTTTTGTCGTTTTTTGCTTGCATTTATCGATTTTATGAGTAGCTAATATAAAAAAATTGGATAATGATTGGTTAATAAATTAATCTTTCCAAAAATTCTCTTTCAAATAAAATACAGTATCTATAAAGAAAAGTATTCCATTATTAGTAAGTACATTTTCATCATGTAAATCCTCTAAGATAATCCCTAATTCATCATTGAAATAATCGTCGTTTCTAGAATTTAAAAAACCATTTTGAGTTAAGAACTCTCTCACTTGTCTTAAATCTGTAGTGGTTGTAACTGTGACAAAATATTGCTGTACAACTGCGTATAACACATTTTTATCGTCTTTTGTGAAACCTAATAATTCATAGGCTGTATCCGAAAAAAAGAAATTATGTAAAAGAAGATTATGAAAATAGTCTTGCCATGAAGCATAATAGATGCCGTCATTGAGTTTAATAACGTGTTTAGAGTCCTTAAGGTAGACTTTTTGCTCAGCACCCTCGCTTACATATCTTGAAAAATCGATATCATTTATCCAAAGATTATTATCTAAGATAAACGCTTCTAAACTCTCTGTTTCTTGTTTTCGGAAGAGCTTTGAGTCTTTAGCTGTTGTGCTTGTTTGCGAGCTTGTTCCAAGGTAACTGGATATTGATTGGATAATTTCTCCAAACCTAACTTCGCTCTTTCCTGAAAGGACATTACGTAACTCATTTTTCACTGGCTTATGTTCACCATAGCAAATATACAAAAAATTAAAGCTGTTTCAAATCTCACTTCGGCCTTACAAATAATACTTCTTTCCATCTGTCTTAATTTTTCCAGCATCCAATAATTCCCTAATTCTTTCTATTTTTTCGTTGTCAGTACCTGTCTCTAAACTTTCAACTAAATTATCCAAACTATAATGCTGGCTTTGCAATAGTGTGGCAATTTCAAATTCTATTTTATTTTTTAATTGAGCTGCTTCCTCTAACTTTCTCTCTGAAAGGCAGATATCACAAAAACCACATTTTTCGGCATTAGTTTCTCCAAAATAATGCAGCAATTGTTTGCTTCTGCAAAGTTGTGTAGATGCATAACTTAAAACTGCACTTACTTGGTCTTTTTGAATTTGCTGGCGAAGCTTGATATACTTCACATCGATATCTAAATGAGCTTGGTCTCTTCTGGGTAAAATAAATTGCAATTGTGGTTGGTCGGTTTGTGGCAAATAAGACAGGATTTGAAATTGCTGTAAACGATTTAAAATTTCAATTACATCTTTGTAAGAAAGCTTTAAACGATTAGATAAATCTGATTCTTTTATTTTTACATATCCATCAAAAGCGCCACCATAACTCCGCTGAATAGTTTTTATAATGGGGTCGTAAACAGAATTCTCAATTTGAAAACGATATACATCTTCGTGGCTTGCCGTAAACATAATTCTCGATTGCAAGAAGATATTTTCAGACAAGGCGATATAACCATCGTGCTCTAAAAACTTCAAGGCAGCTAGAGTTTTAATTACGCCTAAACTAAATTTCTTACAGAAATCGGCTATGTCGAACTCAAAACTTAAACCCTCTCCAGCGCCAAATGCCAATTGAAAATAACTTCCTAAATAGTGATACGTTTTTTTGATTTCCTCTACAGTTGGATAGCTGTCCGTATATTTTGCATTCAGTATCAACTGGTCTGACTTATTAGCTAACAGCACCGCAAAGGCACGATTTTCATCCCGCCCTGCCCTACCAGCTTCCTGATAATAAGCCTCTAAACTATCTGGTAAATCTAAATGAATTACAAAACGAACATTTGGTTTATCAATTCCCATCCCAAAAGCATTGGTGGCAACCATAATCCTAATTACATCCTTTTTCCAATCTTCCTGTTTTTTAAAACGTAAATCCTTTTCTATCCCAGCGTGATAAAAATCTGCTGCAATTCCATTTCGTTGTAAAAAATGAGCTACCTCGGCTGTTTCCCTCCTATTTCTTACATAAACTAAGCCGCATCCTTTTAAATTTTTAGCTATTTCGATTAGCTTTTTATGTTTATCTTCTAA
>SEBM01000538.1 GCA_004296145.1 Flavobacterium sp. | reverse complement strand
TAAAAACCATTTTGATTGGCCCGAATGGCTTCCTGAAAAGGAGCATGATATAAATTCTATTTTAAAAAATTTCGAGAGTCAATTAATAAGTCTAAGAGGAAAGATTGATTTGGTTGCAGGTGGGCCGCCATGTCAGGGGTTTTCTACTGCAGGGCGGCGTGTTGAGAGTGATGAAAGGAACAAATTGATTAGCTCTTACATTAGCTTTATTAAATTAGTCCAGCCAAAGACAATTTTTTTCGAAAATGTTAAAGGCTTTACTCAAAAGTTCGATAAAAATAAATCAAAAGGTAAAGCGTATTCAGAATATGTGCTCAAAGCTTTACAGACGAAATCAGATGATTTCCCGGGGTATAATGTTTATGGTAAATTAGTTGATTTCTCATTATATGGAGTTCCCCAAAAAAGGACTAGATTCATTTTAATAGGCATCAAAAAGGATGGCCGATCGACTAATAAGGCTAAAGATTTTTTTAAACATTTAGAAATAAACAAAAAAGAATTCTTGGTCAATAAACATATTGGTATAACTAATAATCTTGAACAAGCTATATCTGATTTGCTTCGTGCGGGGAAAGAGGTTACATCACCTGATACAAAAAGTTTTATGTCCGCAACTTATGGAAAACCTTCCTCTAATTACCAAAGGTTACTTCGTGGTAATATAGAAAATAACTCCATTCCCGACAGCCACCGATTTGCAAAACATTCGGATACCACATTGAAAAAATTCTCCTATATTTTAGATAATGCCGAGAAGAACAAGACTTTATCGGACGATATAAAAGAAATGTTCAATCTAAAGAAAAGAACAATAATTCCATTATCCGGAAATACCCCAACTGCAACAATCACCACCTTACCTGATGATTACATCCATTATAGCGAACCCCGCATATTTACCGTGAGGGAATATGCGAGAATCCAGTCATTTAACGATTGGTATCAATTTAAAGGCAAATATACAACTGGCGGAAAAAGAAGAACACAAGAAGTACCTCGATACTCCCAAATCGGAAACGCTATTCCACCCCTATTTGGAGAACAATCAGCTATAGTCTTAAAAAACTTTGTAATACATGCAAAATAGTTTACAATTCAGAGTTAGCTCAGCACTAAAGGATATTATCGGAAAAGATTTGATTACTGATGATTATATTGCAGTATTTGAATTAGTAAAAAATGCTTTTGATGCACACGCAACACGTGTGGATATTCACTTTGAAAATATATATTCGGAAAATCCCAAGATTATTATAAAAGATAATGGGAAAGGTATGAACTACAATGACCTCACTAACAAATGGCTATTTGTAGCGTACTCGGCAAAAAAAGAAGGGACTGAAGATTTTGATTATGATTATCGGACAAAAATATATAGTAAAAGAGCTTTTGCAGGAGCTAAAGGGATTGGTAGATTCTCATGCGATCGGCTAGGGAAATATCTTTATTTGGAAACTAGAAAAGATGAACCTAATGCCCTAACCGAAACCCTTATTACTAATTGGGAAAGATTTGAGGAAGACATCAGAGAAAACTTCATTGATATAAATATTTTGCACGAGACAACTGGAAACAGTAGTATTTATGGCCTCATTCATGGAACCGTGCTTGAAATTTCAAGTCTGAGAGAAGGATGGTGGAGAGATAAATTTTTACGCCTGAAAGATTCTCTTGCTAAACTTATTAACCCGTCCAAAGAAGGTAGTAGTCAATTTGAAATATACTTACATGTTAATGAAGAAATAGAAAATGACAAAGGAAATGAATACTATAACGTAGTTAACGGCCGCATTAAAAATTTTATTTTTGAAACCCTTGAATTAAAAACAACTAAAATTGAAGTTTCCATTTCGTCAGATTCTCAAACTATTACAACCGAACTTTTTGACGGCGGAACAAGAATTTACAAAATTAAAGAGGCTAATAATGATTTCCCATTATTGTTTGATATAAATTATACGATCTTCTATTTAAATCATTCAGCGAAATTGACTTTTGCGAGTAAGATGGGCCTTCCATCTGTGCAATATGGCCATATATTTGTTTATAAAAATGGTTTTAGAATATATCCATATGGTGAACCTGGGGAAGATACATTAAAAATTGACCAACGGAAATCCCAAGGTTATAATAGATACTTAGGAACCCGAGAAATCCTAGGGAATATTGAAATTAATTCACCGGATATTGATTTAAAAGAAACTACAAGTCGCGGAGATGGTCTTATTAAGACCGAAACATATGAGCAGTTTGTTTCTTATTTTTGGGTTGTTTTACGTAGGTTAGAAAAATATGTTGTTGAAGTACAGAGATGGGGAATGAGTATTGAAAGTCAAGTAAATTTCGATTTTCGAGCTAGAGTTTCAAATTTGCTTTCTAAATTAACAGACAGTGACGATTTATTGGAATTCGATATTCCCGATAATTTTTTTGAGATTCTTGAAGCAAGTCAATCTTCCAGTGCCGACAACATCATACAAAATTTAAATCGGGTAGCTCTTTCATCGGACAATGTTGAGGTAATTCGGCATGCTCAGGAAGCAGCACTGCAATACGAACAGATCAAAAATGCAAAAGAGCAAGCTGAACAGCTGGCTGATGAGCAACGAAGGAGAGCGGAAGAAGCGACAAGAAAGCTTAAAGATCAAATTAGTGAGAATTTATTTTTAAAATCTATTAATAGTTCCGATTACAAAGAAGTAATAAGCCTATTGCACCATATTGGTATTTATGCTGGGACTATTGATAACAACCTTAGAGGGATTTCTCTGAGGTTACAAAACAATATTCCTTTATCCAATGAGGATATAATGGAAATATTAAAGTTGCTTAGCTTTGAAACAAAAAAAATTCTAAATGTAGTAACTTTTGCTACGAAAGCGAATTTTAAGCT
>SEBM01000537.1 GCA_004296145.1 Flavobacterium sp. | reverse complement strand
GTCCAGTATATAGAATCTTTTTTACTCAAAACAATTTGACCATCAATGCGTTTTGCTTTCTCATACAATGAGAATCTAAATAAAGTATCAATGTATTTTTGACTTAATTCTACTGAATCCCCTTTCGGAAACATATCAAATACATCATGAGTATCTTTCGTAATTAATTTTCCATCGATAATATCATATTTTGTCTTTGTTGAGTCTAAAGTGAATTTATGAACTTTGGTTTTCCAGAAATATTCTTTTAAAATTCTATCTTCTTCAATTCGAATAAAAGTCGAATCTGAGTTCATATATAAGCCTCTGAATTTATATGGAAAACGATTTAATTCCGAATCATTATTGGGCTGCGGATTTTCAAAATAAAAACTAGGACAATTAAGGCATGTCTCAGCCGCATCGGCTTTTTTACATGAAACTATTAGAAATATTAGAACTACTATTAAATAAATCTTTTTCATAGTCCTTAATTATAATGACAAAAAATCCCTTTATCATAAACCGTCCATAAACTTGCTTTTTGGTTGGCGGCTTTTAAAGCATTATTTGCCCAGGTATTGCAGGTGTAGAAAAGACTGTAACTTCCTTTTGCTTCATAAAAAGCATCTTTTTTTGCGTAGCTGTGGCCTTCTATCCATTGTGGATGAACGGGATCGCTAAAACTTGCTGAAATATAATTGACTAAATTCTGATAGTTTTCTTTTGAAATAAGAATGCGTTTGCAATCTTCGCCTTCGCGCAATTGTTTGAAAAATGTGGTATGCATTGCGGATGAACTCACGCCGAAAGCTGCTTTTAGAGCTGTGCTGGCTTTTAAATCTGACCATTCGGGTGTGTAAAGATAAAATCCTTTGTCTCCCCAGCCAAAAGCGATATAATTCATTAAAGAATCTTTGGATTTTGTCTGGCTGAACTGAATTTCGTTTCGCCAGTCTTTGATTTCATTTTTTATGGGAACTACAATATCAGTGTGAACTCCGTTTGAGAGAATGTAAATCGGAATTGCATCTTGTTCTTCAACTTTTGCAACATCTGAATTAACGGTGATCTTAGAAATAAGATATACTGATAGTATATATAAAACAAGAAAGCTGAAGATTCCGAAAATTGTCCAGCCCATAAATTTTAAAGTCTTTTTTAGCATTTTAATTGGTTGTTTTTAGATTAGTACTTGGTTAATTTTTCTCTAACCAATTTTTGAGCCAAAAATTTTTCTGATTTTGAATTTTGTATTTCTTATTTGATTTGAAAACTAAAACGTCTTGATTTTACTGACTACCCCAGATTGAAACGGAAAGCATTTTTTTTGAATTTATATTTTTTGCGGCTATAAAAAAGCGACTGAAAGAAGCTCTTTTTATAGCCTGGCAAAAAAATAAATTTGTAAAAAATCTTGGAGTGCAAAGCTGGATTAAGGTTCAAAAGAAAATGCTTTTTTGTTTCCCGCAGATTTTGCAGATTGAGCTGATTATTTCTATTTTATTCTTTTAATGGTAACTTTGTGTTAGACGCACTGCTGTGCGCCTCTACGGAGAATCTTTGTGGAGTTTCTAGTGTGATTTCTCCTTACGCCGAAATGACATACTTTGAGGGCATAAAAAAAAACCGCTGAATTTCTCCAGCGGTTAAATCTATATTCTTTATTCTATACTCTATTTTCTTAAAAAAAGAATTATACGTTAAAACGGAAGTGCATTACATCACCATCTTTCACCACATATTCTTTTCCTTCTACTTTGAATTTTCCGGCTTCTTTTGCTTTTGCTTCTGAACCGTATTGTACGTAATCTTCGTATGAAATTACCTCAGCACGGATGAATCCTTTTTCAAAATCGGTATGGATAACTCCTGCTGCCTGTGGCGCAGTTGCTCCGATATTGATTGTCCAGGCACGAACTTCTTTTACTCCTGCTGTAAAATAAGTTTGTTGTTTTAATAATTTGTATGCTGCACGAATTAAAACTGATGCTCCAGGTTCTTGTAACCCCATGTCTTCAAGGAAAACCTGACGCTCTTCGTAGCTTTCTAATTCTGTAATATCTGCTTCTGCTCCTACTGAAAGTATGATAACTTCTGCGTCTTCGTCTTTTACTAATTCACGAACCTGATCTACATATTTGTTTCCGTTTACTGCAGAACCTTCATCTACATTACAAACATATAATACTGGTTTAGCCGTAATTAACTGAAAAGATTCCATTAAAACTTCTTCGTCATTTCCTTGAGGAACAATTGTACGAGCTGATTTTGCCTGTAATAATGATTCTCTGATTCTGTCTAAAAGTGCTTTTTCTGTTTGTGCTTCTTTGTTTCCGGTTTTAGCGGCACGATTTACTTTTTCTAAACGTTTTTCAACAGTTTCTAAATCTTTAAGCTGTAATTCGATATCGATTGTTTCTTTGTCACGAATTGGGTTTACGTTTCCGTCTACGTGTACGATATTGTCATTATCAAAACAACGTAAAACGTGAATAATAGCGTTACACTCTCTAATGTTTCCTAAAAACTGGTTTCCAAGACCTTCTCCTTTACTTGCTCCTTTTACTAATCCTGCGATATCAACAATATCAACAGTTGCCATTTGCACGCGTTCTGGTTTTACTAATTCCTCAAGTTTGTTGATTCTTGGATCCGGAACGTTTACAACTCCAATATTTGGTTCGATTGTACAAAACGGAAAGTTGGCACTTTGCGCTTTTGCATTAGATAAACAATTAAATAATGTTGATTTTCCAACATTTGGTAATCCTACAATTCCTGCTTTCATCTGTAGATAATATTTGTTTTTATTTGAATTCGACCTCGTCAGGTGCCATTTTTACTGACTTATATGTCAATTATATAGCTATAATTTAGTCGTAATATCCTTATTTTTATTTTGAACGATTTATTGT
>SEBM01000047.1 GCA_004296145.1 Flavobacterium sp. | reverse complement strand
ATTTAAAATTATAAAACCCAAATTTACAATACATTAACTAACCATTTTTTGAGTACAAAATTTCCTTTCATATCATTTAACTGCAGAAAACTTCATTTGGTTTTGTGCTTACTTTTATGCTTTGGTTTACAGGCGCAAATTGAAAATAAAAAGAAGTCTTTTGTTTCTAAAAATCCAACTCAAATTATAGAAGAAAAAAAGATTGCCGATTTGTATGCTATCTACAATAAAGGTGAAGACAAAAAGGCCTATTTAAAAGCACATTCCATTTTAAAAACTTCCAAAAATAATCGCACGACTGCCTGCGCCGATTTACTTCTCGCCTATTATTTTAATAAAAAAGCTGTTATAGATTCTTCGATTCATTATACAAATCAAGCACTTAAGTTTAATACGGTTGTCAATGATTCTTTAAAAAACAGACTTTATTCTTTGGGTTATAACCTGCTTGCCATCAATTATAAAAAAAGAGGTTTGCTTGGCGAAAGTAAAAAATGGCACTTAAAAGGAATTGAAGTTTCTCAAAAATACAATGAGAAAAACCTGTTTTATACGCATACGCACGGTTTAGCTTTGGTTTACAGCGAATTGGGCGATTCTAAAAATGCTTTAAAATTGTTTAAACAATGCCTGGAGTACAAAGAAGATCCGGAAATAATTTATGGCAGTTATATTAATATCGGTGATATTTATGCTTCTCAAAAAAACTATGAACTTTCTAACCAATACCTCAACAAAGCCAATATGTTGTGTCAGCAGCAAAATAACAATAATTGCAAAGCTGTTGTTGCTATAAGTCTGGCGGCAAATCTGCAAGCGCAGAATAAAAAAACGGAGGCATTAAAACTTTATAATGAAGCTATTAAGATTGCAGATGCTAACGAATACAATCAAATTGCGTTAATTGCAAGATTGAATACGGGGAATATTTACCTGGAATCTAAAAAGTACGATTCTGCAGAACTGATCTATTCTTCGGGATTGGAAAATGCAATGAAACTGGGTTTATTAAATGAACAAACGGTTATTTATAACGCGCTCAGAGAAATTGCCATTGCAAAAGACGATTATAAAAATGCCTATCATTTTAGCAGTCAATATTATAAAATAAAGGATTCTATAACAAAGCTTCAAAACCAGAAGGAAATTAATGAATTGGATGTAAAGTATAAAACGTCTCAAAAAGAAAAGGAAATTAAAACTTTGCAATTTGAAAATGCTACCAAAAAACTGACGTTGGAAAATCAGTTTGAAGCCATAAAAAATATGCGCCTTCAGGAGGAAATTACAAATCAGGAAAATGAAAATACAATTTTGTTTTTCCAGAATTCGTCTGATAAAAAGCGAAATGAGATTTCATTATTGAAGAAAGACCAGCAACTGAAAGCGTTGGAAATAAGTCAGCAAAAGAAAACGAAATTATTTACCATAATTGCTTTTCTGGTTTTATTGATTCCGATTATGGGACTTTTGTTTCAATATTACAAACGCCTGAAAGCACAGCGATTGTTGAATAGTAAACAGGCCGAAATTAGTTCGCAGAAAATAAACGGTATTCTGAAAGATCAGGAATTAAAACTTATTAAAGCTTCTATAAGCGGTCAGGATAAGGAACGTGAACGTATTTCGCAGGAATTGCACGATAGTATTGGAGGAAATCTGGCGGCTATAAAACTGCAGTTGAACCATTTGGCAAGCAGTAATTTTTCTAATATTGAAAATATCAACCTGCAACTGGATGAAACTTATCAGCAGGTTCGAAGTATTTCTCATACGCTGATGCCTAAAAAATTCAGTCAGAACAAATTTTGTGAAGTTCTGGAATCTTATCTTCATAATATCAGCGCGGCGAGCCAGTTGAAGATTTCGTTTCTTACGTATCCGAAAAAAGGAATTAATGAAATGAGCGAAGTAATTCAGGTTGAAGTTTTTAAAATTGTTCAGGAACTATTGACAAATACAATCAAACATGCCAAAGCGACTCAGATAGAAATTCAGCTCAACCTCATCGAGAATGATCTGAATGTTTTGTTTGAAGATAATGGTGTCGGGTTTAATACCGGAAATTTTAAACCGGGAATTGGTTTTATTAATCTGGAAACGAGAATTAAGAAACTAAATGGTTCGCTTTTGATTGACTCAAAACTGAAAAGAGGAACTATAATAAATATAGAGATTCCCTCTTTTGCTGAAACAACTAAATCTAAAAAAAATAACTTAAAAGGAATTGACTTAAAAGATCAGCTTGATGAATTAAAAAGCAAACTTTAATCTGACAAGCTGACTATTAAATTTTTATATAATGAACAAAATCAAAATTCTTATTGCCGACGATCACACGATGTTTCTACAGGGAATTATTTCGCTTTTGGAACAGGAACCTAATATTGAAGTTATCGGTAAGGCGATTAACGGACTCGAAGCACTGGAAATCATAGAAAAACAAGCTGTCGATTTATTGATTCTGGATATCAGTATGCCGGAAATGGATGGTATTGAATTGAGTAAAATCTTAAAAAAGAAATATCCGGCAATCAGGATTCTGGTAGTAAGTACGCACAGCAATGTGAGTATTATTTCGAGATTAATCAGAATTGGTGTGAATGGTTATTTACTAAAAAATGCAGAAAAAGCAGAATTACTGGAAGCGATCAATACAATTGCAAGCGGTGATAATTATTTTTCTGAAGAAACGGAAGAAAAACATCTTTCGAACAATCTGAGAATTGAAAAACAGGTTTCGACTTTAACAGAACTTAGTTCACGCGAGAAAGAAATTTTGGTTTTGATAGCGCATGAATACAATACTGCCGAAATCGCTGAGAAGACTTTTATCAGCCTGAATACTGTAAACACGCACCGCAAAAACCTGTTATCTAAACTAAATGCCAAAAATACCGCGGGACTTGTAAAATATGCGGTTGAGAATGGTTTGGTTGATTAATTATTAAATCCTCTTCCGAATCTGTAGTTCAAAACCAAACCGAATGTATCCGGGATTACGACATTATCGAATGATTTGTTGTATGTACAGATTATTTTAAAATTGTCTTTTATATAAAATCCTGCCAAAAGATTTACGGTGTCTGAGGTTCTGTAACCACCTCCAAATTCGACTTTGTTTTTATAATTGACCAATAAATTCAAATCGGCCTGAAATGGCGATCCTTCGGTATATTTTGCCAGAAAGCTTGGCGTTAAAATAATATCTTCTAATTCTCCTGTATAAAAACGGTAACCAAAATATCCGTAATATACATTTTCAAGATTGGTATTATTTTTTGAATTGAATGCGCTGTTGAGCACATTTGGAGCAGAAACCCCAACATAAAGATTTTCTCTGTTATATAGAAAACCCGCCCCAAGCGTTGGTGTAAAACTATTGATGTTTTCCTGAAATTCAGGATCGTTTTCTAAGCCTAATTCTGTCAGGTTTTCGTTGTAAATCATGGCTCCTGCTGTTAATCCAAACGAAATAAAGTTAGGACTATAGGCGTTTGCCTGACCTTCTTTACCGGAATTGAAATAAATTTTATAAGCATACGATGTAAAAAAACTTGTTGTGTTGGTTACACCAATTTCATCACGCGAAATACCCGCAGCCAGACCTACTTTGTCTGACCACGCTAATGTATTTATAGAGATATCAAAACTTCTCGGGCTTCCGTCAACGGCAGAATTAAAATATCCGTCTGTTGTGAGAACCAGATCTGTGTTTTCGTAAAATCCGGCGTGAGCGGGATTTATAAGAACGGTATTGTAATTATAAGCAGAATATACGGGCGTTTGCTGTGCATAAGCCCTTTGCAAAAAAATAATCAGTAATAATGTTATAAAGAGTGTTTGTACTATTCTTTTCATGAATTATCGTTTTAAAACAAGGTATCCCTTTAGTTTTGTGAAATGGTGATTGTCAGCGTTTGGATTAATTTCGAAGAAATAAGTTCCTTCCGGAAGTTCATTTGCACCGAGATTTTTACTTTTATTTGCGATTCCGGTAAAGACATTTGTGGTGTTGTTGTAGCCTGAAATCTGGAATACTAAATCGCCCCAACGGTTGTAAATAGAAACTTTGTTGTTTGGATATTGATTAATATCATCAATCATCCATACATCGTTTATGCCATCGTTGTTTGGAGAAAAACCATATTTCGTTTCGTCTGTTTCTTTTGGAAGCACCGAAATCGTAATTTCATCCTGGGTTTCGCATCCGTCTTCACTTTTAAAATAAACGGTATACGTTGTTGTTTTTATTGGTGAAAAGAATGGATTTGCAATTGCAATGTTGCTCACACCTTCTGACGGAGTCCAGTTAAAAGTTCCGTCTTTTGTGGCTATGGCTTCGATTTGTATGTTTTCGCCTTCTTTTATTTCTGCATCATTTCCTGCATCTACGAGTAAAATATCTGCATTTAACTTAAACGAACAATTCGATTCGTTTGTAGAAGCGTCTCTGGCTATAATATTGATTGTCATTCCGTCTGTAAAATCACTTCCGGCAACGGGATCTTGTATTATAACAGGATTTAGATCTGTATTATCCGTTACTGAAATAAGTGCGGTATAATCCGGAACTTTGGTCGCTGAACAGGCCACGGACTGATCTTGTAAACAAGTTATTTTTGGACCTTCTGTGTCAGTAACAACCTTAATCGTAAAGGAACAACTGATGGCGTTTCCGCTGTTGTCAGCTGTGCTCATTTCAACAGTCATTCCGTCTACTAATGCTGAACCTGGCACAGGGTTTTGCACTATGGTTAAATTAGAATCACAATTATCCGTTGCTGTAATTTGGTTTCTGTAATCTGGCAAAGTCTGGTTAAAAAATACACTTTGATTTGCGATACAGGTTATTTGCGGCGGAGTTACATCCGCGGAAGCGTTAACTTTAAAAGTACAAAACGCTTCATTTCCTGATGCATCTTTTGCGGTCATTGTAATTGTCATTCCGTCTGTAAAAGCGCTTCCTGAAACAGGATTTTGAGTAATCACCGGTGATGAATCACAATTATCTGTGGCAGAAACCAGTGCTGTATAATCGGGAATTATGGTCGCACAAGATATGTTTTGATCTCCTACACAACTTATTACAGGCGGCAGATTATCCGCGGAAGCGTTAATTACAAAACTGCAATATTCTTCATTGTCTGATGCGTCTTTTGCTGTCAGTTTTATTGTCATTCCATTTACAAATGGCGTTCCAACAGCGGGACTTTGTGTTATAACTGGCGTAGCGTCACAATTATCTGTGGCTGTTACTAAAGTTGTATAATCTGGAATTGTAGCTCCGCATGGCAATTCCTGATCTGAAATACAATTAATTACCGGCTTTATATCGTCTGGCACATTATTTATAATAAAATCACATTGCGAACTATTGTTTGAAATATCTGTAGCTATAATTGTAATTGTCATTCCATCTGTAAAAGCTGTTCCAGCAATCGGATCTTGTGTTAAAACCGGAGCTGCATCACAATTATCTGTTACTACCACTAAATTGGTATAGTCAGGAATTGTGCTTCCGCATGCTAAATTTTGATTTGCTGGACAGGTAATTACAGGCGGTACATTATCTGCAGAAACATTTATTGTAATCGTACAATCTGTTTTATTGTTTGAAACATCGGTTGCTGTCAACGTTACAGTCATTCCCGGAGTAAAAGCGGTTCCCGCTACCGGACTTTGGGTAATTGTTACGGTTCCTACACAATTGTCTGTCGCAGTAACCATTGTAGTATAATCTGGTAAAACTGCTTCACAGGATAAACCCTGATCACCAATACAATTAATTGTTGGTGAAGTAATATCTGGGGTTGAAGTATGAATAATAAGATCACAAGAATCTTCATTTCCTGATTCGTCTTTGTAGGTAATATGAACTTTTATTCCGTCATAAAAAGGAGTTCCTGCCGGAGGCGTCATTTCAGATGTAATTGTTTTACTGCAATTATCAGCCACATTCATGATAGGATCTGCAGCGTAATTTGGCAATACATCACCACAATTAAGGGTTAGATTGGTTGGGCAGTTAAATGTAGGCGGAAGTGAATCTGGTCCCGAAGCCGTAATAGAAAAACTGCAGGTGCTTTCGTTTCCTGCGTCGTCTTTTGCGACAAATGAAATATCCATTCCGTCGTAGAAAGGTGTTCCCGGTGCCGGAGTTTGTGTTACCTCAACATCTGTATCTGTTTCATCAAATACTGTTAATTCGCTGCGATAGTCTGTAATTACTGATCCACAGGCTAATTGTTTGTTTGCAGGACAGAATAAAACGGGACTTACTTTATCGGCAGAAAGAGTGATCGCAAAACTGCACGTTTCTGAAAGAGAACTCGCATCAGTTGCTGTCAAAACTACATTTATAGGATCTCCTGTAAAAATTGTGCCCTCAGGCGGAGTTTGTGTAATTTGTGGACTTGTATCACAATTGTCTTTTACAGTTATTGAATATTTGAAATCAGGAATTGCGCTTCCTATGGCAATACTCATATCTGATGGGCAATTTGTTATAACAGGTTTTTCTGTATCAAGTATATTTGCTCTTCCGTAAATTACATAGGCTTTTCCGGTGTCAACGTTTATTTTAAGATTGCCTGGAAAAATAGCAGCAGGAAGACCTAAAACTATATCATCAAAACCATCTTTATTAATATCTCCTGCAAAATCCAGACTTGGATCCAGAGAAAAATTGATGCTAATTTTTACTCCGTCGTTTGGAGAAAAGTTGGAAAGATCAAAAGTTGGCTCCCATGTGTTTTTCCCAAACAAAACATACATATAAGATGTATTGTATAAAAAAACATAATCATCAATACCGTCATTATTAAAGTCTCCAATACCGCCAAACCTCTCGCTCAAATGTGTATCAGATATTGTAAATCCGTTGGTTCCGTTAAGATTATTTAAATCAACCGAAGCCGGAATTGCAGAAGATCCAAAAAGAATATAATTTCTGCTAAAAGCAATATCATTAAAACCATCATGATTTAAATCTCCAACTTTATTGGCACGACCATATTGTATTGATTTGGTTGAATGTATAACTGAAAAACCGTTTGTTCCGTCTAAAGTCATAACATCAAGTGAAGCCGGAAATCCGGAACGTCCGTAAACTACAAACTTTTTGGCACCATCATAACTTGACAAAACAATATCAGAAACGCCATCTCCGTTGATATCACCCAAACCTGCTACCGATCTTCCGATTTTATCTGTTGAAGAACTACTTGTAATCTGAACTCCGTTTGTACCGTTAATATCTGTACTTAAGATCTGAGCCGGAAAACCTCCGTTTTTACCATAAATTACAAAAGCTTTCGGAACTATTCCAATTCCGCCAATAAGGATATCGCTATAACCATCGCCATTAAAATCTCCTGCATTGTCAAGGCTGTAACCATAATATTCGGCGTTGACAGTTCCTCTGAAAACAAAACCATTTGTTCCGTCTAATGAAGAAAGTAAAAATTGAGAAGAATAACCTCCGGATTTTCCAAATACTACATAAACGGCTCCTAAGTAATAAATAAATCCTGATCCTTTTGTTGATGGAGCACTTAACATTAAATCGGCTAAACCATCTCCATTTAAATCTCCTGCATCTGAAACGGTAAAACCAGTTTCATCATATTCAGCAGGATTAATATCGTTGCGGATAATAAATCCGTTACTTCCATTTAAAAATCTTAAATCTAAAGTAGGAGGAAATCCGGAAGTTGTACCAAAAATAACGTAAGCAGCTCCTTTTGCAACTTCGTTTTTATTTTGAAAAGCTCCCGAAGAAGAATAATTAATACCGAGAGCACTTACAATAAAATCATCAATTCCGTCTCCATTGACATCTCCTGCCTTATTCACACTATATCCTGCCTTAACTACTCCTGATTCTCCATAAAGAACGAAACCATTAGAACCGTCTATATTATTTACTGAAGATTCAAAACTTTTACAGGAAGGAGCTGGTATCGGGCTTTTTAGTTTTACTAAAAAACTACATGAGTTTACATTTCCTGACAAATCGGTAACCGTAATCGTAACATTGGTATCGGCTGTAAATAAAGTTCCCTGTGGTGGACTTTGTACCGTTATAAAATCAAAATTATTGGTATAGTTACAATTATCCGTCAGGTCTGATAAAAGAGAAATGTAATCCGGAAGTGTAGAATTGGCAAAAAGTTGCTGGTCGCCGGGGCATACAATTGTAGGCAGTACTTTATCGGTGCGGTCTATTGTTTCTCCATAAAAAACAAAAGCTGTTCCTTTATTTGTATAACCAAATTTTCGAATGTTTCCGATAACAAAATCGTTTGTACCGTCCTGATTAAAATCATCTAAGCCAGCAAAGTCGTTTCCAAAAATTCCGTTTGAATAGTTTTTATCACTATCAAAAATCTGATAACCAATCGTATTAAGAATATTTTTATCGGTTATGATTCCTGTTACTGCACTTCCTCCAAAAACAACATACACCGCTCCGTTATAGCTAATTCCTCTTTCGCCGGAAATTGCAACATCGGCTGTGCCATCACGATTGATGTCTTTTATACCATTTACAAAAGTTCCGAATTTACCTGAATCTGCTGATCCCTGTATAATTACTCCGGTTGACGTTGTAATATCTGATAATGCAGAAGTTCCTGAAAGACCACTGCCTCCAAAAACGATATATACTTCACCTGCTTTTTGAATTCCATTTACCGTTTTGTTAGGTGAACCAATAATAATATCGGCAATTCCGTCGTGATTAAAATCTCCGGCAGCTGCGACAGAAGTTCCTGCATAAGTAGAATTCCCGGATCCCGTTAAAATATATCCTTCTCCCGAAGTCAGGTTATCCAACAGAATTGAAGCCGGAAAAACTACATTTCTTCCAAATAAAACAATCGTTCTTCCTGCGCTGCTTCCGGTAACTTCTAACATTGACGGATAACCTAAAACTAAATCATCAATTCCGTCATTGTTAAAATCTCCTGCATTTTTACAAACAGAATTCAGACTTAAAAAACCTGAAGCATATCCTGTTATAGAAAAACCGTTACTTCCGTTTAAAGAAGAAGTACCAATATTTGCAGCTGATGAAGTACCAAAAACAATATAATGTTTACCGCCTGAATTAGCATTATCTGAAATAATAACATCGCTTATTCCATCGTGATTGACATCTCCTGCATAACCAACATTTTTGACATCTGTTGGTGCCTCTATGGTTATAAAAATACCTTTTGCATTGTCTATATCTGTACGATTGTATAAAGCCTGAAAAGGAGTATTTTTTCCATAAAAAACAAAAGCTAAACCTTGTCCCAAAGGATCTGAATTTGAGGAAACGACAATATCGCTTATACCATCATTATTGAAATCTCCTGCGGTATCTAATGACAAACCTAATTGTTCATCTGCAACATTTCCTCTGATTACAAAACCGTTGGTACCATCTAATGTAGATACATCAAAATTGTCAAATGAAAAACCTGATCCTCCAAAAATGATGTAAACTTCACCAACATCCAACAGTCCGCCAAAATCGGCTCCAGGCGCTGAAATAATCAAATCTGGAATTCCATCTCCGTTAATATCTCCCGCAGATCTTGTTTTGGCACTCAGATCATCAGAAGGTGCTTTACCGGTAACAGAAAATCCGTTTGCGCCGTCAATTATAGATTTTGATACTTGCGGACAGCCATTTTGTCCATACGAAAACACTATTCCTGCTAGTAAAAAGAGGATTAGTATAAGTTGTCGTTTTTTATTTTTGGGGAATGTAGTAGAATTCTTTTTCATTATGAATACTATATTTTACACTTGATTTAAGTTGCAAAACTATAATATCATGGAATGGTACTCCTCACTAGAAATAGTGATTTTGATTGTTAGTTGTTAGTACCTAGTTGTTAGTACCTAGTTGTTAGTACCTAGTTGTTAGTACTTAGCATTTGCTTCTTTAGTATTAGGGAATAAAGACTAAGGACTAAAAAACTAAGGACTATGTACTAAGGACTATGTACTAAGGACTTCATTCAAAACTATCTTAGCAACAGCGTCAATAGACTTCTGAACGATTTCTTCGGCAGTTCCTTTAAATTTATATCTTTTGGCTATTTCCTTGTGCGGAAAAATAAGATGAAGAAATATGGTTCCGACAGGTTTTGTTGGGCTTTCACTTCCGCCCGGAGTAGTTAATCCTGTAAGTGCTACACAAATATCTGATGTAACAAAACGATGGAAATTTCTGGCCATTAATTTGGTTACAACGGCCGATTCTGCTGTAAATTGTTTTATGGTTCCTTTCGGAATAAGGAGCAGGTCTTCTTTCATAGATTCATGATAACAAACCAATCCTCCTATCAGTATCTGACCCGAATTTATAACTGTAGAAAATTCATAACTCATCTTTCCTGCCGAGGCACTTTCGACAAAACATATAGTCCAGTTTCTTTTTATTAATGCCTCACAGCATTCAATAACACTTTCACTTGGCATATTTGCAGTTTTAAAATTATTCCAATTTCAGTTCTTTATCATTCATAATTAAGGAATGGCAAAAACGAATCAATCTGCTTTTGCCATTCCCGAATAGAGTCAAAAAATATTATAAGTTTGCTTCTCTTTCCCAAAAACGATGTTTTGCAATAGCAGAAGCAAAAGAAGCTGGAAAATTCTTATCCGGACTCTGATCGCTGATAAGAACGCCGGCATCTTTGCTTATTTTATCATTATTTGCAAAAGGAAGCGTCTTCAATCCTTCGCCTTCAACAGCAATGAATTTGCAGTGTTTATAAGAATCGGTAAGGAATTCTTTTACTTCGTTTTTGTCTTTTATGTCTAAAATTCCTTTTCCGGCAGGAACAAATACAGCATCAAAAAGTACCGATGCAGCCGTTAGGTAACTTTGATCCACCGGAATTTCTGTACCTTCTTCAGAAACAATGGAACCCAAATGTGGTGCAATAATTTTTACAACTGCTCCGCCTTTTTCCAACACTTTTTTCATGTTGTTTACAGAAGTCGCATTTACACCATCAGCACATAAAAAGGCTACTTGTCTTGTTGCAATAGTATCAGAACCTTTGTCATTTTTAAGAATGCTCAAAGCATCAGAGGTGTCAAGTTCAGATTTTACTGTTGTAGGTTCATATTTGGTTGGGTCAGCATCTGCTCCTACTCCATGATTTATTGGTTTTTCTAATTCTTTCGGAACTTTCAAACCTAAACCTTTTGCTACCTTGCTCACCAAAATTTTATCTACTCTTGATAATAAACCAAGCATTCTTTCGCGGATTGCCACGGTTTCTACTTTTCCTAATTCAAAACACAAAGCATTAATAATATGCGCTTGTTCTGTTTCGGTCTGGCTTTGATAAAAAAGTGTCGCCTGACTAAAGTGATCTGAGAAACTCGCACTTCTGTCACGGACTTTGTGTGCATCTACACGTTCGTTAAAACTGGCAAAACCACCTTCGTCAATTTTTGCCTGAAACGGACAGCCGCCACCCAATGAATTTGGATGATAACTTACTCGCCCAACTGCAATTTCCTGACGCATATGTCCGTCACGCTGATTATTATGCATAGGTGCAATCGTTCTGTTTATCGGAATTTCATGAAAATTCGGACTTCCTAATCTTGATAATTGTGTATCGGTATAAGAGAATAAACGGCCTTGTAAAAGCGGATCGTTTGTAAAATCAATTCCGGGAACTACATGTCCGGGATGAAAGGCAACTTGTTCTGTTTCTGCAAAAAAGTTATCCGGATTTTTGTTCAAAGTCATTTTCCCGACAATCTGAACGGGAACAATTTCTTCCGGAATAAGTTTTGTCGGATCCAATAAATCAAACTCGAAATTATGTTCGTCGCTTTCCGGAACAATTTGTACGCCTAATTCCCATTCAGGGAAATTTCCAGATTCAATTGCTTCCCATAAATCCTGTTTATGAAAATCGGAGTTTTTTCCTGAAATTTTCTGAGCTTCGTCCCATAAAACGCTGTGTGTTCCTAATACGGGTTTCCAGTGAAATTTTACAAAATGCGATTGATTTTCTTTATTGATAAATCTAAAAGTGTGAACGCCAAAACCTTCCATCATTCTCAAACTTCTTGGTATTGCCCTGTCACTCATTACCCACATAATCATGTGCATAGACTCTGGCATTAATGAAATAAAATCCCAAAAAGTATCGTGTGCAGAAGCTGCCTGCGGAATCTCGTTATGAGGTTCCGGTTTTACGGCATGAACCAAATCAGGAAATTTCATGGCATCCTGAATAAAAAATACAGGCATATTATTTCCGACCAAATCATAATTTCCTTCGTTGGTATAAAATTTTACCGAAAATCCGCGTACATCACGCGCCAAATCTGTAGAACCTCTTGATCCTGCCACGGTAGAAAAACGTACAAAGACAGGCGTTTTTATATTTGTATCATTTAGAAAACCTGCTTTTGTATATTGATCCAGCGGTTTGTATAATTCAAAATATCCATGTGCTGCAGAACCTCTTGCGTGTACAATTCGTTCCGGAATTCTCTCGTGATCAAAATTGGTAATTTTTTCTCTTAAGATAAAATCTTCCAGCAAAGACGGCCCTCTTTCTCCTGCTTTTAGTGAATTATTATTATCGTTGATTTTAACTCCCTGATCGGTAGTAAGAAATTGATCCTGGGCATTAGATCTGTTCAAATCGAGATCTCGTTGCTTACTATTTGTATCATCATGATCTGATGGCTTTTGCTTTTTCATATTAATAGGAATTTAATTTTTAAATTTTGAATAGAGAATAGTAAGAATCTCATTTTGTAAATAGTGTATTTAACTAAATATTGAAATTCATTTTTGTAAGTCAAACAAAATTAGGAATACAATAAACACAATGGTTTACAT
>SEBM01000046.1 GCA_004296145.1 Flavobacterium sp. | reverse complement strand
TCTTTATATATGATGGAATCACCAAACTGAACGAAGCAAACGATAAAGCAACTTTGAGTTTTATTATTGCAGGTTTGGCAATTTTTATGTTTTTCTTCAGAAGAAGATTTGCTAACAAGTTTGATGACCGAAATAAAAAACAATAAAAAATGGAGATTAGTATTATAATACTATGTTTAATACTATCAGCCTTTTTTTCGGGAATGGAAATAGCTTTTATTTCCTCCAATAAAATTTATCTTGAAATAGAAAAAAAACAAGATAATTTTCTTTCTCAGATCCTTACTAAGCTTACCCAGAATCCATCCAAATTTATTGCTGCAATGCTTATTGGTAATAATGTTGCTTTGGTTGTTTATGGTTTTTATATGGGTGATCTCATTTTGGCCGAAATGGCTGATTTAGGATTTAAGTTTTCAAATATTACAAGTTTACTTATTCAGACAGCTATTTCTACTTTTATAGTTTTAATTACGGCTGAGTTTTTTCCGAAAGTCTTTTTTCAGATTTACGCCAATTCTTTAATTAAAATTTTTGCCATTCCGGCTTATCTTTTTTACAGATTGTTTTACTATATATCTACTTTTTTCATTTGGATTTCTGATTTCATTCTAAAGAAGTTTTTTAAGACAGAAGGAGATCAGGTACAATTGTATTTTAGCAAAATAGAACTCGGCAATTATATAACAGAACAAATGAGTTCTGTAGAAGAAAATGAAGAAGTAGATTCTGAAATTCAGATTTTTCAAAACGCTTTAGAATTTTCAGGTGTAAAAGCGCGTGATATCATGACGCCGCGAACTGAAATAGTTGATATAGATTTGTTTGACAGTGTTGAAGATCTTAAAAAATTATTTATAGAAACCGGATATTCCAAAATTGTAGTGAGTCAGAATTCTCTCGATGACATCGTAGGTTATATACATTCTTTTGATTTGTTTAAAAAACCAAAAACGATAAAATCTGTCCTGATGACCGTTGAGTTTGTTCCCGAAACAATTTCTATAAAAGATGCCCTGAACCTTCTTATCAAAAAAAGAAGAAATGTAGCTGTCGTTCTTGATGAACATGGAGGAACTTCGGGTATTATAACTATAGAAGATATTGTAGAAGAACTTTTTGGAGAAATAGAAGATGAGCATGATTTAGACGAAGAGCTGGTAGAACAGGAGCTTGGAGAAAACAAATATATGTTTTCTACCCGTTTGGATGTAGAATATCTGAATGAAACCTATAAATTGGATATTCCTGAAGAAGATTCGTACGGTACTTTAGGAGGTTTTATTGTCAATCATACAAAAGAAATTCCGCAAAAAGGAGACGAAATAGTAATAGATCGCTATCATTTTATAATAGAAGAAGCAACAAACAAGAAAATCGAATTAGTAAAAATGACTATAAAAGAGTGAATTTTTTATAAATTAAAAAAAAATGCGCAAAATAAAACACTAGTTGTATTGTTATTAACTAGATAATTGTATTTTCGCAAACTGAATATAAAATTAACAACAATAAAAATGGCAGTTTTAGCAAAAATTAGACAGCGTTCGGCTTTATTGATAGCAGTTATTGCACTTGCATTATTTGCATTTATAATACAAGATCTTATCGGTAAAGGAACATTTAGTCAAAGTTCAAAAGATGTAGGAAGCATCGATGGGAAAGATATTTCATTTGAAGACTTTAGAGTTAAGGTTAGTAATGTTGAAAAAAGTGGTCAGGGAATTTCTTCTACTGAAGCTGCAAACAGAGTTTGGGATCAGGAAGTTTCAATCGCATTATTGTCAGCTCAATTTGATAAATTGGGATTGAGAGTTGGTGAAAAACACTTAATTGAAGTTTTAAAATCAGATCCAAATATTGGAAAAAACCCTATGTTCTTAAATGCAGCAGGTGTTTTTGACGTTGCTAAATTTAAAAATTACGTAAGTACTACTCCTGAAGCAAAACAATATATTACTGACAAGGAGAAAGATGCTGCATTAAACGCAAAATTTCAAATCTATAATACTTTAGTAAAATCAGGACTTTACACAACTGCTAGTGAAGGAAAACTAAAGTATGAAATGGAAGCTAACAAAGTAAACTTTGCTTATGCTGCCGGATTATATTCTTCTATTAAAGACAGTGATGTAAAAATTTCTGATTCTGATATTGTTGATTACATGAAGAAAAACGAGAAAAAATTCAAAGCGGATGAAACTCGTGAAATTCAATATGTTCTTGTTGAAGATAAAGCTTCAAAAGAAGATGAAGCTGAAATTAAAGCAAAAATTACTGCTTTATTATCAGGAAGTGTAGTTTACAATGCTAAAACTGGTAAAAACGATACTTTGGCAGGTTTTAGAAATGCTACAAACATTGCTGAATTTGTAAACGCAAATTCTGATGTTCCTTACGATTCAACTTATGTTGCTAAAAACAGTTTGCCAGCAGTTGATGCTGATAAATTATTCAGTTTAGCTCCGGGAGAAATTTATGGACCATATGTTTTTGGAAGATATTATGCTATTTCTAAATCTCAAGGATTTAAATCTGGTGTTAACGCAAAAGCAAGTCATATCTTAATTGGATACACAGGGTCTCAAACTCCAAATACAAAAGAGAAAAGAACTAAAGAAGAAGCTAAAGCTAAAGCGGAAGAAATTCTTGCTCAGGTTCAGGCTAATCCAGATAGTTTCATGATGTTGGCATTTACAAGCTCTGATGATTCATCTGCACAACAAGGTGGTGATTTAGGATATTTTGGTCCAAACCAAATGGTAAAACCTTTCAATGATTTTGTATTCAATAACGGAATAGGAAAAATTGGTTTAGTTGAAACTCCTTTCGGATTTCACATTATCAAAATTACAGATAAACAAGACGGTATTCGTTTAGCTACAATTGCTCAAAAAATTGAGCCATCTGAGGCTACTTCTGATAAAGTATTTACCTTGGCTACCAAATTTGAAATGCAAGCTGCTGATAAAGATTTTAATGCTACTGCAAAAGAATTAGGCTTAAAAGTAGCTGCTCCGGTAACTGCAAAAGCTATGGATGAAGCGTTTGGTCCTTTAGGAAACCAACGTAACATCGTAAGATGGGCGTTTGATAAAGAAACAAAAACAGGAGATGTAAAACGTTTTGAATTAGCTAATATTGGACACGTAATTGCACAATACAAAAGTGAAAACAAATCAGGTTTAGTTTCTGTAAGTTTAGCAAGACCTTATGTTGAGCCAATCTTAAAAAACAAGAAAAAAGCTGAAATGCTAAAAGCGAAAATGACAGGATCAAGTATTGAAGCTGTTGCTAAAAGTGTTGGTGTAGCTGTTCAACAAGCTGCAAATGTAACATTAGACAATCCGGTATTACCTGGAGGAGTTGGACAAGAGCCTAAAGTAGTTGGTAATGCATTTGCTTTGGCTGCTAACAAAGTTTCTGCTCCAATTGAAGGAAACACTGGAGTGTATGTTGTAAAAAACATTAGCACAGTAAAAGCTCCTGCTCTTGCTAATCATGCTGAATATGTTGCAAAAGTAAAAGCACAAACTGCTTCTGATGCAAACAGAATTTTACCAGCGTTGAAAAACAATGCAAAAATTGAAGACAACAGATTGCAATTCAACTACTAAATAGTAGTTCCAAATAAATTAAATCCCGAAATATTCTTTATGAATGTTTCGGGATTTTTTATTGAAACACAGTACTTTAATTTAGTTTTGTAATAAATATCATTCAGGTTTTCCTTAGTTATATAGGAATAATAGAAATATAATGTAAAATATTTTGCTTTTTAAAATTAAAACTGTTAATTTGTGCGGATTTTTTAATTTAACAAATAGTTTTATTTCGGGTAATTTGAAAATACACAAATGTCTATGATAAATAACTACTCTAACAATCAAGTACTTGATGTTTTTAATGTTTAAGTTTTTTAAAAGGAAACCTAAAGTATATTCCAAAATTGAAAATCATATTTATGGAATTATTACTGAACTGCTAAAAGTAAGCAGCACAGACATCAATGTTGATGAGCTGGGAGGGAAGTACTATTTGAGTAACGAGGAACAGCATTTTAAAGTTACTATCCTGAGTAATGATAACGTAATACGATTAACGAATACTCGTGATTCTGTTGCCGAAAAATACGATAAAATTTTTGTTGAAGATGTTTTGAAAGCTGTAAAAGAAGAAAAACACCGCAGAATGGAACTCGTATACGATTCTATTACAAATAGTATAGAAAAAATGGCCGAACGTCTGCATAATACTCTTATTGAGTCAAATGAGCAGGAAAACCAAATTGTTCGCCGTTTGGAAACAAAAGATGTAAAAAATAAGAAAGTAAATTTAAACTAAACTTTTTACAGAATCATTTCATCATAAGAAAGTATCGTTTCATACCCTTTTGAAGCGAAATAAGCTTTCGGATTTTCTTTAGAAATTACCATTACAAAATCGCCACCCCAGGCCCCGAGACTTTTAATTACACCATTAAAATCTGGAAAAACAGCTTCTTTGATTGTTTGCATTTCCAGGATATTACTCAAATGAATTTCATGTTTCTGAACTGCAGAAGCAAATTCTTTTACTGTTTTTGCGGTGAGAATAGCATTTGTGATTTTGTTATTTTCGGCAACACTTTGCGTCAAGTTATTTCCTTTGTTATTATTATACGCATATATGGCAGACTTGCTGTTTTGCTTTTTGTTTAAATAAACAAAATAGATATGCTCTTTAAAGTCAGGATTAAATTCGACTGATTTTACAACATTATCTTTAATCTGATATATAACCGGAGTATTGTTTTGTGCGCAGGCAATATCATAGCCACTTCCGCCAAAACTATTATTTAATAAAGTAAAAGCATTAATTTCTGCCCATGCAGCAATATTATTTATAAGTGTAGAAGAAGTTCCTAATCCCCAATTTCTTGGAAAAGTCAGATGTGTACTTACTTTATATCCTTTAGATTCATCGATGAATTTTGGATTTAAAATATATGCTTCGTGCAGAATATCAACTAAAGTTGCTTTTACAGTATCGACTTTGGACTCGGGACGATTTTTAATCTCGTCAAACGAAATTGTTTCCTGAAACCAAAGTTGTTTGTCATTGTCATAACTTTTCCACTCAATCTGATCGTTTTCGCCGTCTTCGATTACTAAATCCTGTCCAAATTTTGTTGGTAAAGCAAAAGCATTTGCTCCGTCAAGAACCAGATATTCTCCTGCGATAAAAAGTTTTCCGTTACTGTAAAAGGTGTTTTTCATTCTGTATTTTTAGCCCCGCTATCCGTTGCAATCTTTTGCTTTTTTCTTTAAAAAGCAAAAGATTGCAACGGATAGCGGGAATAGCTCCTAATTATTTTCGTAAATTTTCTATAAATTCAACCACGGCACTGTGTGAGATTGTGTTTTTCTTAAAGTGCGATTTTATTAAATGACGCTCTTCTTCGTTGGCTTCAAATTGGTTGATAATATTGTTTAAATGCATTTTCATATGTCCTTCCTGAATACCGGTTGTAGTAAGAGAGCGCAAAGCGGCAAAGTTTTGTGCCAAACCGGCAACAGCAACGATTTGCATTAATTCTTCTGCAGAAGGTTTTTCCAGTATTTCCAGACATAGTTTTACTAACGGATGCAATGAAGTCAATCCGCCTACGGTGCCTAAAGCCAAAGGAATTTCTAGCCAGAAAGTAAAAATCCCGTCTTCAATTTTGGCGTGTGACAAACTTGCGTATTGTCCGTTTCTGGAAGCGTATGCATGAACTCCGGCTTCTACAGCTCTAAAATCATTACCGGTAGAGAGGATTACGGCATCAACACCGTTCATAATACCTTTGTTGTGTGTTACTGCTCTAAAAGGTTCCACTTCTGCAATTTGAACAGCCTGAACAAAACGTTCTGCGAAATCCTGAGGATTTGCAATATGCTTTTCTGTTAGATCTTCTACAGGGCATGAAACTTCTGCTCTCACTATACAATTTGGAACATAGTTAGACAAAATGCTCATTACCACATTGATGTTTTCCTGATCTGAAAATAAATCAGAATTTTGAAATTCATCTTTTAAAGTTGAGGCAAATTGTTCCAGACAAGAGTTAATAAAATTGGCCCCCATGCTGTCTTTGGTTTCAAAAGTAGCATGAAGTTGAAAATAATTTTCAAGTAAGTTTCTTTTGTCTTTTAATTGTATGTCAAGAATTCCTCCTCCACGTTGCTGCATATTTTTGGTAATGCTTTGTGTGTCAGAGAAAAACTTAGGTTTTATTTGATCAAAAAAGGATTGTAATTTTTGTGCATCGCCATTAAAAGTAAAATGCACCTGACCAATTTTTTCTGTATTAATTACAGTTGCTTTAAATCCGCCGCGGGTTGACCAGTATTTTGCCGATTTTGAAGCTGCTGCCACTACAGAGCTTTCTTCAATGGCCATCGGGATTGTTTTGTATTTTCCGTTAATTAAAAAATTAGGGGCAACACCAAGCGGAATGTATAAATTGGTAATGGTATTTTCTATGAACTCATCATGCAGTTGTTGAAGCTTCTCGTCTGAATTCCAGTAATTTCTTATTATTTTATGAGCCTCATCAGGGGTTGAAAAATAGGAATCTGCGATCCAGTTTATTTTTTCTTTTTTGGATAATTTAGAAAATCCTGCAACAGCGTTGTTCATTCTCAGTATATTAAATAGTATTGTTGCGGCAAATATACCAATTTAAGAGTTTTGTTTAAAATCTATTTGAAAATTTGAAAGTACGCAATCGTTATTTTTTTTAACATTTAACACTTAATATGTGTAATATGTTTATTTTTTTTACTAAAATTGGGCTCTTTTTTATATTTAAAATAATTCTGATGAATAGAAGTAAAATTACTGTAATATTATTGTTATTAGTTGCTACTGTTTTTGGACAGCAAAAGATAACAGTTGAGAATATTTATGGCGGAGCTTTCCGGGCAAAAGGAATGGATGAATTACAATCCTTAAAAAACACAGATCAGTATACTGTTCTAAATGTTGACCAGGCAAGCAGGAGTATGCAGATTGATTTATACGATTTTGCTACCCTAAAAAAAGTTTCAAACTTAATTGACACTAAGAATCATAAAGATTTAGCAGACGGAATTGACAGCTATACTTTTGACGCTTCTGAAAAAAAGATTTTAATTGCATGTAATTCTAGTAAAATCTTCCGTCATTCTTTTACTGCAGATTATTTTTTATATGATATTGCCTCAAAATCTCTGACAAAACTTTTTGATTTTCAGATTCAGGAACCAACTTTCTCACCTGACGGAACGAAAATCGCTTATGCTAAAGAAAACAATTTATATGTTTATGACGTAGCATCAAAAAAATCGACACCGGTTACTACAGACGGAAAGAAAAATGCAGTTATCAATGGTATTACGGACTGGGTTTATGAAGAAGAATTTGCTTTTGTAAGAGCATTTGACTGGAGTAAAGACAGTAAAAAACTAGCTTATATTCGTTTTGACGAAAGCCAGGTTCCGGAATTCTCGATGTCAATTTTCAAAAAAGATTTATATCCGACAATTGAGACTTTTAAATATCCTAAAGCAGGAGAGAAAAATTCAGTAGTTTCATTACATATATATGATGCGGCTGCAAATGCAACTAAAAAAGTTGATTTAGGAAACTATAATGATTTCTACATTGCAAGAATGCAATGGACAAACGATAATAACACATTGTGTGCTCAGGTTTTAAACAGACATCAGGATAATCTTGATTTGTTGTTTATTGACGGAACAGCTGCTACTGCAAAAGTAATTTTAAATGAAAAAGACAAAGCTTACGTAGATATTACTGATAACTTGACTTTCTTAAAAGACAACAGTTTTATCTGGACAAGCGAAAAAGACGGTTTTAATCATATTTATGTTTATGATAAAACAGGAAAGCTTAAAAATCAGGTTACAAAAGGAAACTGGGAAGTAACTTCATACTACGGTTTTGACGAAAAAACGAAAACTATTTTCTATCAATCTACAGAAAATGGTTCAATTACCAGAGATATTTATCGTATTGCTTTAGACGGAAAAAATAAATTACGTCTTTCTAAAAATACAGGAACAAATGCAGCGACTTTAAGTCCTAATTTCCAATATTATATTAATACTTTTTCTAGTGCTTCTCAGCCAACGACTTATACTTTAAACGAAGCAAAAACAGGAAAAGAAGTTCAGGTTATTGAAAACAATCAGGCACTTGCTGCAAAATTGAAAGATTACAATCTGCCAACAAAAGAATTCTTTGTTTTAAAAACGGCTAAAGGAAATGAGCTTAATGCCTGGATTTTAAAACCAAAAGATTTTGATCCTTCAAAAAAATACCCTGTTTTCATGTTCCAATATTCTGGTCCGGGATCTCAACAGGTAGCAAATCAATGGAATAATTCTAATGATTATTGGTTTCTTTCACTTACACAGCAAGGTTATATCGTAGCTTGTGTTGATGGAAGAGGAACTGGATATAAAGGTGCTGATTTCAAGAAAGTAACTCAAAAAGAATTAGGGAAATATGAAGTAGAAGATCAGATCGATGCTGCAAAAGTTATTGGCGGATATTCTTATGTAGATGCTTCAAGAATCGGAATCTTCGGATGGAGTTATGGCGGTTTTATGGCTTCAAACTGTATTTTTCAAGGGAACGATGTTTTCAAAATGGCAATTGCTGTTGCGCCGGTAACAAACTGGCGTTTTTATGATAGTGTTTACACAGAAAGATACATGCAGACACCTCAGGAAAATGCAAGTGGTTACGATCAGAATTCTCCAATAAATCACGTTGAGAAATTAAAAGGTAAATTTTTACTGATTCACGGATCAGGCGATGATAACGTTCATGTTCAGAATTCTATGCAAATGATGGAAGCTCTGATTCAGGCAAACAAACAATTTGATTCTCAAATCTATCCGGATAAAGACCACGGAATTTATGGCGGAGCAACGAGAATTCAGTTGTATAACAAAATGACTAACTTTATCAAACAAAATTTATAGTACAACTTTATAATCTTTAACAAATAATAAAAAAATATGGGAGAAACTCAAGTGAAAACGGCGCATCCAAAAGGACTTTGGGTATTGTTTGGGACGGAGATGTGGGAGAGATTCAATTTTTATGGAATGCGAGCTTTATTGACGTTATTTCTTGTGAACTCATTATTGATGAAAGAAGAAGAAGCCTCTTTAATTTACGGAGGTTTTCTAGGACTTTGTTATTTAACTCCAATGTTAGGAGGTTTTGTTGCCGATCGTTATTTGGGTAACAGAAATTGTATTCTTTTGGGAGGATTATTAATGGCAATTGGACAAATGCTTTTGTTTACCAGCGGAAGTATTTTCGAAGCTAATTTAGGATTGGCTAAAATTGTTATGTATTCCGGATTAGGTGTAATCGTTTTTGGTAACGGATTCTTTAAACCGAATATTTCAAGTATGGTTGGAAGTTTGTATCCAAAACAGGAAAAAACAAAATTAGATACAGCTTTTACAATCTTCTATATGGGAATTAATATAGGAGCTTTTTTAGGGCAATCAATTTGTCCTTTGCTGGGAGATGTAAAAGATACTGGAGGAATTAGAGATATCCATGCTTTTAGATGGGGATTTATGGCTGCGTCCGGAGCAATGCTTGTAGGAACTGTTCTTTTCTATTTCTTAAAAAATAAATATGTTGTTTCTCCTGAAGGTAGACCATTAGGAGGGTTACCATCTAAAAATGAAGCCGCAGATTTTGAAGAAGGAGAAGCGCAAAAAGCTAACTTTTCAGGAAAATCTTTAGCTATTTCTGGAGTTGCATTTCTTCTGTTAGGACTCTTTTTTCACTATGTGGTTGGTCAAAATTTAATTTATACATTGATTTATTCAAGTGGTCTTGCTTTGGCAGGGTTAATTATTTCTGATACTTCATTAACAAAAATTGAAAGAGACAGAATTATTGTAATTTATATCGTTTCGTTTTTTATTATTTTCTTCTGGGCTGCGTTTGAGCAGGCAGGTTCTTCTTTAACTTTTATTGCGGATAACCAAACAGACAGGAATTTCTTCGGATGGCAAATGCCTCCTTCGATGGTTCAGATTTTTAACGGGCTTTTCGTTGTAGTAATGGCAGTTCCTTTTAGTATTTTATGGGATTATTTGAGAGCAAAAGATAAAGAGCCAATTTCTCCTGTGAAATTAGCAGCTGGTTTGGTTATTATTACAATTAGTTTCTTCATGATTGCAACTCAGGTATCTTATATTGGAACTTCTGGTTTGTTATTGGTGAAATGGCTTATTTTATTATATTTCTTAAATACTTGTGCTGAGTTGTGTTTATCTCCAATTGGTTTATCATTGGTAGGTAAATTGTCTCCAAAGCGTTTCGCATCTTTATTGTATGGAGTATTCTTTTTGTCTAACGCTTCTGGTTATGCGTTAGGAGGAACTCTTGGTTCGATATTGCCTGCCACAGGTGATAAATTTGCTAAAGCAAAAGAACTGGGAATTAATTTACAAGGAATCTTAGATAAGACTATAACACCGACTGCAGAGCAGTTAATTCTTTTAGAAAAGCATCAAATTAGTGCTCAAAATCCTGTATTTGTAGGTTTTGAAATCCATAATTTATATGAATTCTTTATGGTATTTGTTGTTCTTACTGGTATCGCTGCGGCTGTATTGTTTGCATTGACTCCGTTTCTTAAAAAAATGATGCACGGTGTTAGATAATATGGAAAACAATATCACTTTAGAACAAATACAGAATTTTAAAGGAAAATACCCAAAACAATTGTGGTATTTATTTTTAGTTGAAATGTGGGAACGTTTTTGTTTCTACGGAATGAGAGGTGTTTTGGCCTTTTTCATGGTAGATCAATTAGGTTTATTAGAAGGTAAGGCAAATCTTCAGTATGGAGCAATTCAGGCTTTTGTGTATGCTTTTACTTTTATTGGAGGAATCTTTGCTGATAAAATTTTAGGATTTAAAAAATCATTGCTTTTTGGAGGAATTATAATGATTCTGGGGAATTTGCTTATTGCAGCTTCACCTCATGATTTTTTCTATTATGGGATAACACTTTCAATTATTGGAACGGGTTTTTTTAAACCGAACGTATCTTCTATGGTTGGTGAATTATATCATGAAAATGATGTTCGCAGAGATGCCGGTTACGGATTATTTTATGCCGGAATCAATATTGGAGGAATGTTAGGTGGTGCAATTCCAATTTATTTAGGGAAAAATTATTCATGGAGTTTGTGTTTTCTTTCTTCGGCGGTTGTAATGATCATTGGAGTTATTACATTCCTTCTTACTAAAAAATATTTAGCACCAATTGGAAATTCTCCTTTGGAAAATGCTACACCTGAAAAAAGAAAAAAATACGAAATAGCAGTTTATTTAGGATCATTTTTAGTGATTCCTTTGATATACATAATGGTAATCAATACTGATTATACTGATTATTTCATGTATACAATTGGAGTTGTTGCTGTTGGGTATTTCTTGTACGAATTGTTTAATATTGATGACAGAAAGCAGCAATATAAGTTAGCGTCAGCATTCATTTTTATTTTTGGATACTTTATGTTTATGGCTATTTCTGAGCAATCAGGAGGTTCGTTGTCGTTATTTGCAAAAGATAACTTATCAGACAAATTATTGTTTTTTAGTATTGATCCAAATGTGGTAAACAATAGTATAAACTCTATGTATGTTATCATTTTTAGTCCACTTGTTGGTTTGCTTTGGATATTTATGGCAAAAAGAAAGATTGAACCAAATACGGTAATTAAATTTGGACTTTCATTTGTATTGTTAGCTGCAGGATTTTTCATTTTCTACAGTGCAAGATTCTTCATCGATCCAAAAGGATTAAGCTCATTAGATGTTTTTGCATTAGGATATTTAATCTACACACTGGGTGAATTATGTATTGGACCGATCGGAATGTCTGTAATTACAAAATTATCACCAAAAAGATTGTTTGGTATGATGATGGGATTGTGGTTTTTGTCTAGTGCTTTCGGACAGTTGGCCGCTGGAAAATTAGGATCAGAAATGTCTAATGCAAATACCGGTACAACGTTAATGTCTAAGCTTATTGCTTATACAGATGGATATTACCAATTGGCTTTATATTCATTAATTGCAGGTGTAGTTTTAATTGTGGCTACCCCGCTAATTAGAAAATTAATGCAAGAAGTAAAATAGACGACATTTATCAATTCAAATTTTGCTTAGCTTTGTAAAAAATAAAAGATGATGAAAAAAATATTTTTAATAGCTCTTTTTTTAGTTGGAGCATTTGCAACACAGGCACAGGAATTAAAATGGTATACTGATGTAAGAGAAGCCATTACCGTAAGTAATAAAGAAAACAAACCAATGCTAATGTTTTTTACAGGTAGCGATTGGTGCGGATGGTGCATCAGATTACAGAATGAAGTTCTGAAAACGCCGGAATTTACAAAATGGGCAAGTCAGAATGTAGTTTTGGTTGAATTGGATTATCCAAGAAGAACAGCACAAACGCCTGAGATTAAAAGTCAGAATAATGAATTGCAACAAGCTTTTGGTATTCAGGGATTTCCAACAATTTATTTCACCAGTGCAGAATCTAAAGACGGAAAAGTTAATTTTAAAGGACTTGGTCAGACAGGTTATGTTGCCGGAGGTCCATCTGCCTGGTTAGCAGTTGCAGAGGGAATTGTACATCCGAAAAAATCTTAGAAAAAGTTTTAAAAAGATAAAATTTAGAAAACTCCTTACATCAATGTAAGGAGTTTTTTTTGTTTAATAGGAAAAGTTAATCATTTGTATTTTGTGAAATTATTACTTTGATATTTAATTATAATTAAAAAAACATATAGTGTATTTTTTGTGCTAATAAAAC
>SEBM01000536.1 GCA_004296145.1 Flavobacterium sp. | reverse complement strand
GTGTTAATAAGCTTTATTGAAGCAATTTACACCGATTTTATTTCAATAAAATACTTTCAAAAATTAACAGAATTATTAAACAGACAAGCTTTTGATCTTTTATTTTTTATAAAAAATAACATCAACATCATTTTTTAAATCTGGCAAAATGCTATTATTTCCCTTTTCAACATTTTTCCAGAAAGAACCTGCGTTTTCCGGAAAAGGTATTCGTATCGTACTGCTTATTTCATTTTCTGAAGAAGTAAGAAATCCCGAAATATAAGCCAGAATATGTTTTTCATTAAAGCTTTCCAGATATTCCGGTCGAACTTCTTTATTGGTTGCAAAACATACTTTTCCTTCACCGGGTGATGATGGTAGAAATGGAATCCCAATTTGATTGGAGATTATTATGATATCTTTTTCGTTTATTTTCAGCATCTTAGATCTAAAATTACCAATTTATATAGAAACAAAAAAACTCCCATTCAAATGAACGGGAGTTTACAAACAAATTAATTTCTAGTTATTCTGAATTATAATTTAATTAGACTGTCAACCCACGGGTTAACCATCCTCTTTTGTTGGCGGTTACAATAGCATAAGGCGTTATCCAGAATAAACTGAAAGTGTAAAAAATACTGTATGAATAAGCATAACAAGCATCTTTAAAACTATATCTTTTTGCATAAAATAATACCGGAAAAGTCGATACAATTAATATGCTTAATAATGTAGAACTCAAAAATAATAATGGATGCGTGGCAATAAAAATCAACATAAAAATCAGGAACGGATATGCTAATATGATTTTTAAAGATTGGTTGATGAATAATAATCTCGGACCAAATTTAGATTCTTTTCTAAAGTCTGTAAAAACATATTTTGCCATCATAAGGTTTTCGCGAACATTACTTCTGCTCCATCTGATAAACATTTTGTACAATCCTGTGTAATCTTCCGGTACATTGGTCAACACATAAGCATTTCTCTGAAACAATACCTCAAAACCTTGTTTTAAGATCATATTGGTCATTGCACGGTCTTCACCAATGTCAGAAGGCTGTCCCATAAAAGTCTGGTTGATCCATTCAGGAAGACAGTTCATTACGGCATCTCTGCGGTAAGCTGCAGCCGCTCCCGGCGTACAAAGAACTGATCCTAATTTACTTTCGGCAGAACGCATGAATTCAAAACTCATTACGAAACTTACGTTTAACATTTTAGGAAGAATTGCTTTTTTATTGTTCAGAACATGAACATTTCCGGCAACTGCACCACAGTTTTCGTTTACTACAAAAGGGCTAACCAGGTTTCTTAAAGTATCTTTTTTTACGATTGAATCACTGTCAACAGTTACAAAGATTTCTCCTGTTCCCAATTCAAATCCACGGTAAAGTGCATGACGTTTTCCACCATTTTGAGGTTGTTGAAAAATAGTCAGACGATCTCCTAATTTCAATTTTGCCTGTTGTATCCAGTACCAGGTATCATCTTTACTTCCATCGTCAATAGCAAGGATTTGTAGTTTTTGCTCCGGAAAATCGCTGTCTGCTAAACTCAATAAAGTATCCCAAACAAGTTTTCCTTCATTATAAGCCGGAACAATCACGGTACAAGTTGGCAACAATTCGTCTGAAACAGATTCGATTGGTTTGTATTTGAAGAAAAGGTATAAGTTGTATAGAAAAACCCCGGTCTGAAAAACAAATAAGGCAGCAGCTAAAATCAAGAAAGAAAATCCAATTGTAGAATTTACTCTGTCGATATGGAACTGGTCAAAATCGGGTTGAAATTGAAATACCATAAAAGCTCCCGCCAGCATTAATGCAAAAGTACCCGAAAGTACAATTTTGCCTAAATTTGATGTTTTTTCTTTTTCTGATGTTGTTGTGGTTGTTGTAGTCGTTGATTTACTGTTAACACGAAAAATGGAACTGTTTAAAAGTTCTTTATTATTGATATCGGCTGTAGTATAAAATTGGTCGGATGTAATTGTTTCACTTTTCATATTGCACTTTCTTGTTGATTTGTATCGTATGGCTTTTATCTAAATTTTCCTGATGTCAGGAATTCACATATTCCAATTTAGCAATGGACGTGCCATTGTACTACAAAGTACGTTATGAGCGTTTTACGTTATTTTACAAGATTTTATAGTGTATAAAAATTATACACTTGTACAATGTTTATACAACTTTTGTGTGTATTTGAAACTTAATTTCCTTAGTAAATACAGCTGTTTTGAAGTGTTACAGCTATTTGTTGTGCCATTTTATAAAATGAAAAAATGGTCTTGGAGATTGGTTCTTTTATAACGACAAAAAAAGGAAAATAGTATACTGCTATTTTCCTTTATTCAAAATTTAAATGAGGGCTATTGTCTTTCAATGTTTTAATCTTTTTCACCTTTTATAAATTTTCCTTCTTTAGTAAATTCCAGATCAATTTTGTTGGTTAAATCTACATCGAGGTCTTTGTGACCGTAATCAATGTGTGTAATTTTCTCATTCGGATAGTTTTTTGCCACATAATCTTTGACAGATGCCGGAATAAAAGCTGTCGGAATGGGTTTGTCGCCGCCATCAACTTCGCGGTACGAGCCGTCTTTCCAGAACTCTACTTCTGTTCCGTCTTTGAGTTTTACTTCATATCCTTTTTCACCGTGTTCTGCATCTTTTTTGACAACATCAATTTGAGAATTACTAAAATGTTTTTTTAGAAAATCCTGTGCCGGCTGTGGCAGTTCTGTAACTGTGATTTTCTTCTGTGCGTTTGCCGATATTGCAAAACCGAGCAATAATGCGGCAGTAATGATTCTTATTTTCATGGTTTTATATTTAAAAATTATCCTTACTAATTTACAACATCAGAAAATAGTCACAAACTTATTTAAGAAACCTTTATAATTTAAACAATTCATATT
>SEBM01000535.1 GCA_004296145.1 Flavobacterium sp. | reverse complement strand
ATGTATGATCTTTGTCAAAGTTTAAAACTTTGACAAAGATTTTCAGTTTTAAAATAACAATTAAATAATCTGAAGTAGATTCTAAAATCTAAAATCAGAAATCTAAAATAAAAAACATGTCTAAACCTTTCTCAGAATTAGGAATTTCAGCACCCATTTTAAAAGCGCTAAGCGAATTGAACATTGTTGAACCAACAGAAATTCAACAAAAAACAATTCCGCTTTTATTATCTGAAAATCATGATGTGGTTGGTTTGGCGAAAACCGGAACGGGAAAAACAGCCGCTTTTGGGTTGCCTTTATTACAATTAGTAGATACACAATCTCCAATTGTTCAGGCTATTATTTTAGTTCCGACAAGAGAACTTGGGCAGCAAATTTTTAGAAATTTAGAAGATTTCGGAAAACATATTCCGAATATTTCTATCGCTTCAACTTGCGGTGGAATTCCGATAAAACCTCAAATTGAGCGCCTTACGCAACCTACACATATTGTAGTAGCGACACCGGGGCGTTTGATCGATTTAATTCAGCGCAAAGCGATTGATTTAAAACAAACCCAATATTTAGTTCTGGATGAAGCAGATGAAATGGTTTCTATTCTTAAAGAAAGTTTAGATGAAATTATTGCAGAACTTCCTAAGAAACACCGCACTTTATTGTTTTCTGCAACTTTGCCGGGAACAATTAAACAACTCATTCAGAATTACTTAAACAAAAATGTAGTTCAGGTAAGTGCCAATATGGAAACTATTGGTAACCAAGGAATTGATCACGAATACATCATTGTAGATCCTATTGAAAAACTGGATGTCTTAATGCATTTTCTTAATTCTAAAGAAGGAGAACGCGGAATCATTTTTTGTAAAACCAAAGCTGCAGTTAATAAATTAGCTAAAAATCTGGCTATAAACCGTTTTTCTTCCGGAGCTTTACACGGAAGTTTATCTCAGGGAATCCGTGACAGAATTATGGAACAATTTCGTGAAGGTCATATTAATATTTTGGTTGCCACAGATTTGGCTGCCAGAGGGATAGATGTAAAAGAAATCTCTTATGTTGTGAATTATCATTTGCCTGACACGTATGAAACTTATGTACACAGAAGCGGAAGAACGGCGAGGGCAGGGGCAAAAGGGCTTTCATTAACAGTAATTCAGCAGGAAGAAGCAATTGAAATTCCGGATTTTGAAAGAGAGCTTGATCTAAAATTTACAGAATTTAAAAAACCAACTTCAGTAAGTTTAGAAGAAAACAATACCCTTTTGTGGGCAAAACAAATCTTTAAAACAAAGCCAAATCACGATATTTCTGCTGATCTAAAAACAAAAGTAAAAACTGTTTTTCATCATTTAACCAAAGAGGAACTAATCGAAAAATTGCTTGCGAACTATGTTTTGCAAAACAAAATCGATATAGTTGAAAAACCTGTTAAAAAATTTAAAAACTAAGTTCCGTCGACTTTGTAACTGTTAAATTATGTTGTACATTTAAGGTAATTTAAAAGAAAAATATCTTATTCGTAAAACAACATATATGAAAATAGTCATTATTGGAGGTGGTTTTGCAGGCATAAATCTCGCAAAAGAGCTTGTTAATCAGCCTCAGATACAAGTAACACTTGTTGACAAGAACAATTATAATTTTTTTCCCCCGCTTATATATCAGGTTGCAACAGCATTCCTGGAACCATCAAGCATCAGTTATCCGTTTAGAAAATTTTTTGCAGGTAAAAAAAACCTTCAGTTTCGTTTAGGAGAATTAATTTCTGTAGTTCCTTCTGAAAATAAAATTGTTCTAAACAATGGAGAACTGGACTACGATTACCTGGTTTTTGCAACTGGTGCCGAAACGAGTTATTTTGGTATGGAAAACGTGATGAAAAACGCTATTCCGATGAAAACATTAAATGATGCCATCGAAATGCGAAATACATTGCTTAAAAATCTTGAAAAAGCTGCTATTACAAAAGATATACGCAAACGTCGTAAATTGTTAACGATTGTTGTGGCCGGTGGCGGACCAACAGGCGTTGAAGTTTCCGGAATGTTTGCCGAAATGCGTAAAAATATTTTACTAAAAGAATATCCGGAATTAGAAACGTCTGCCAGTAATGTCTATTTAGTTGATGGAGGAGATGCCCTGCTTGCACCGATGAGCAAAGAATCTCAAAAAGATACTCTAGAAGCATTGACAAAACTTGGAGTTGTGGTCAAATTACATACGCGTGTTACCGATTATGTTGATGATACCGTTCATTTTGAAAATGGAGAAACGATTAAAACCAAAAATTTAATTTGGGCAGCCGGAGTTTCTGCCAAACTTTTTGAAGGAATTCCAACAGAAAGTTACGGTCGCGGCCGACGTATGGCAACCGATCAATACAGTAAAGTAAACGGACTGTCAAATGTCTATGCCATTGGTGATACTGCCATTACAGCAGGCGATAAAAATTTCCCTGACGGACATCCGCAGGTTGCTCAGGTTGCGATTCAGCAGGGATTAAACCTGGCTAAAAATTTTAAAGCAATGGTTAAGAACAAACCCCTTAAACCATTTGTATACAATGATAAAGGTTCTATGGCAATTATTGGAAAAAATAAAGCTGTTGTAGATTTACCAAGTCCGAAATGGCATTTCAAAGGATTTTTTGCCTGGATAATCTGGCTGTTTATTCACCTGATATCTTTAATAACATACAGAAACAGATTAAATACTTTTTACAACTGGATGGTAGCATATTTTGCCAGAGATCAATCTTTGAGAATGATTATCAGACCAGATAAAAGATCATAAATTTACAATGTCAAAATTCAATGACAATGTCAAAAGTCAATTTTTAAAATTTAAAAATAAAAAGCCAGAAATTGTATTTTCTGGCTTTTTTGTAATTTATTTAAAAAAAAAAAA
>SEBM01000534.1 GCA_004296145.1 Flavobacterium sp. | reverse complement strand
AAATAGCAATTTGGGGTTTCTAATTATTATGTGTCAGTTAAAGTCTGAACAATTCAAATATAAATAAAAAAGCGCCAATAAATCTTAGAGAAATATTGGCGCTTTTAAAATTTTATTTAATTCTAAAGACTATAAGCAACATCAGATAATTTTAAATCCTCAATATCATTATAATGTAATTTTTGAACAATCGTTCCTTTGTGTAAAACTACAACACTAGGATTTGCTCTTTCGATTGTTTTTAAGGCTGTTGCATCGCAGAAATAAAAATCAACATTTAAACCATATTGTTTTTTAGCTTTCAAAATTTCTTCTGCACCAGAAGCTGTCATTGCAATAACTTTATAGCCTTTTGCCTTCGCTTCCTGATTTACTTTTTCTAATTTTTTCATTCCTTCCGGATTAGATAACGCTAAATCATAAGTGACGAAGATTACTAATTTTGGCTCTTTTAATAATTCATTTTTATAATCATAATTCTCTTTTACCATTGTAAAATCGTGAATTGGTGGTGCATAACCTTCAGTAATTACTTTGTCTTTTCTGTCAACGAAAGTAGCACCTGCCGGAATATTCATTAAATCTTTTTCGCCAAATTCTTTATCAACACCATTTACTTTGTAGATAAAAATCATTTCTACAACAGATTTTGGTGCGCCTGCCGGAATTTCCATTCCTTTTTCGATATTGTTGCCGACTTTAAAAGGACGGAAATCTTTTATCGGATTATGATTTAAAACCCAAACGGCCATAAAAATGCATAAAACCAGACTTATTAATGTAATTATGTTAGTTACAAGTTTTGAAAATAAAGGTTTTACTAATTTTTTATTGATAAATAAAATCAGGATAAAGAATAATAAAACAACATCTTTTGTAAATGACTGCCAAGGCGTTAAGTGTAGTGCGTCTCCAAAACAACCACAATCTTTTACCACATCAAAATAAGCGGAGTAGAAAGTAAGGAAAGTAAAGAAAACGATAAGCAGTAATAAAGCCCAAATCGTAAGTTTTGATTTATAACCAACCAACAACATTACTCCTAAAACTACTTCTAAAATTACTAAAAAGATCGCTAAACCTAACGCCAGAGGTTCTAAAAAAGGCATATTAAAAACCGGTTCGCTAAAATATTCTGCCAGTTTATAAGAGAAACCAACCGGGTCATTCAGTTTAATTAATCCGGAAATAATAAAAAGTACACCGACAAATAGTCGTGAGAATTGGGTAATGATGTTTTTCATGGGGTGATTTATTTAAATTCCAATTTTTTAAAACCCAAATTCCAAGTTTTCAGTATTGGAATTTGGAATTTTAGTATTGGATTTTTATTTATTAATTGGGTTTAATATTAAAGCAAAAACAGCATAATTTATCATGTCCTGATAATTAGCATCGATTCCTTCAGAAACCAAAGTTTTGCCTTTATTATCTTCAATTTGCTTTACGCGAAGTAATTTCTGCAAAATAAGATCCGTTAAAGAACTCACACGCATTTCGCGCCATGCTTCGCCATAATCATGGTTTTTGGCTTCCATTAAATCTTTGGTAAGTTTAACTTTTGCGTCGTATAATTCGGTTGCTTTTTCAACATCTAAATCAGGTTGTTCTACAACTCCCAATTCCAGCTGAATCAAAGCCATTATAGCATAATTAATGATTCCGATAAATTCCCCTTTTTCATCTTCATCCACTTTACGGATTTCGTTTTCCTGTAAACTTCTGATTCGTTGTGCTTTTATAAAAATCTGATCAGTTAACGAAGGCAGTCTTAAAATGCGCCATGCACTGCCATAATCTGTCATTTTATTGATAAATAAAGTACGGCAAACCGTGATTACATTATCAAATTCTAAGGAAGTATTCTTCATTTATTGCTGTATATTTGCTTAAATTTCTTCAAAAATAAGGATTATATTAAAGAGTTTCAAGTTTCGGGATTTCTTTGTTTAAAGTTTTTTCTAAACAAATTGTTAATGCCATAACTTGAAAAAATAAAAAAGTTTCAAGTTTCAGGTTTTGAAGTTTCAAGTTCTTGAACTTGCGCAATCAGCATCAACCTGAAACCTGAAACCTGAAACAAAAAAATGAAACCAATGTTTATAAACTGTAAAGGTCGTTTGATAGATTTGACAATTCCTAAAGTAATGGGAATTCTGAATATAACTCCCAATTCATTTTTTGATGGAGGAAAATATAAAAACGAACCTGAAATTATTTCTCAGGTAGAAAAAATGCTTTCTGAAGGTGCAGATTTTATTGATATCGGAGCATATTCCAGCAAACCAAGTGCAGAGTTTGTTACAGAAAAAGAAGAAATCGAACGTATTGTTCCCGTTATAGAGTTGATTTTGAAGCATTTTCCGGAAGCTTTGCTGTCAATTGATACATTTAGAGCTAAAGTAGCAGAAGCAAGTATAGAAAGCGGTGCAGCAATTATAAATGATATTGCAACGGGAGGACTTGATGAGAATATGTTTGATGTTATTGCCCAATATAATGTTCCCTATATTATGATGCATATGCGTGGAAATCCGCAGACGATGCAAAGTCTCACAAACTATGACGATATCATAAAAGAAATACTTTTTTATTTTTCTGAAAAAGTGGCAAAAGCCAGAAGTTTAGGAATCAACGATTTAATTTTAGATCCGGGTTTTGGTTTTGCCAAAACAACCGATCAGAATTATGAAGTGATGCAGAAAATGGAACTTTTTAATCTTTTAGAATTACCAATCTTAGCCGGAATCTCGAGAAAATCGATGATTTATAAAACATTAAATAATACACCTCAAGAAGCCTTAAACGGCACAACATTTTTAAATACAATTGCATTGACAAAAGGCGCAAAAATTCTTCGTGTTCATGATGTAAAAGAAGCGGTAGAATGTGTTACTTTGTTTAATAAACTTAATCT
>SEBM01000045.1 GCA_004296145.1 Flavobacterium sp. | reverse complement strand
AGATAATTCAAGTTGAAAGAAACCATACAACAAAAAGTCGGAAAAAGAATTGTAGAAATAAGAACAGTCAAAAATATTTCCCAGCAGGAATTGGCTTCAAGGTGCAATTTCGAAAAAAGCAACATGTCCCGACTTGAAAAAGGAAATGCTAACGCAACGCTTTCAACGCTTGAAAAAGTTTGTGATGCATTACAAATCGATTATATCGAATTATTTAAGTTTTAAATAAATTTATACATCTTTTACTTTTAATTCATATTCAAAAAAAATGCAATCCAAAACCCTCTTAAAAGAACACGTATCAAAAATTGCCTCTTTTACAGATGAAGAATTTGATTATTTCTTTTCGCATTTTAAACCGGAAACTTTTAAGAAAGGGCAAAGCATTATTAGCGAAGGACAGGAAGTCGACAAAGAATATTTTGTTATCGATGGCTGTCTGAAAGCTTTTTTTGTCAACGACGAAGTCAAAATGTACATTTTACAGTTTGCCATGCCAACCTGGTGGGCATCTGATTATGCGGCGCTTTACAACAATACAAAAGCCACTATAAATGTAGATTGCGTTACAGATGTAGAGATTCTTTCGCTTTCGAACAGTGACCGCGAAAAAATCTGCCGCGAATTGCATCAGGCAGAACATTTCTTCAGATGGAGAACCAACCGTGGTTATGTGGCGGTACAGAAAAGACTGCTTTCGTTTATGAACAACAATACCAAAACAAGATACGAAGAATTATTAAAGCTCAACCCTGCTCTTTACAATACGGTTCCCAAACATTTAATCGCAGCGTATCTGGGGGTTTCCAGAGAAACTTTAAGCCGATTGTATAATTCCACAAAATAGCCTTTTTTCGAATGTGATGTAGATCACGTAACCAATCTGCAATATCGCCATTCCTTTGTACTATAAATTAATAACAATTTAAAAGTACAGTAATATGGAAACTCAAAATTTTAAAATTGCAAATGCTCAAAGCAGCGTAAACTGGATCGGTAAAAAAGTAACTGGTTCTCACAACGGAACAATCAATATCGAAGAAGGAAACTTCACTTTTGCAAACGGTGATCTTACCGGAGGAAAAGTAGTAATCGATACCACTTCTATCAAAATTCTTGACGTAACAGATCAGGCAACAAACGATCAGTTTGCAGGACATTTGGCTTCTGATGATTTTTTCTCTACAGATAAATTCAAAACTGCCTTTTTAGACATTAAAGCTGTAGCAAAACAAGCTACCGATAATTATTTTGTTGAAGGTAACTTAACGATCAAAGCAATCACGCATCCAGTTGGTTTTAACTTAGAAGTAAAAAACAACAACGGCGAACTTAAAGCCACCGGAAAAATCATCATTGACCGTACTAAATACGATATGAAATTCCGTTCTGGAAATTTCTTCACCAATCTTGGAGATACTTTAATCTACAACGAATTTGAACTAGACGTAGACGTTACAGCAAAACTTGCGTAATTCATAACTCATAATTAATAATTCATAATTCATAATTCAATAAAGTCATGCCATACGTAAAAATTGAGGTTACACGCGAAGGCGTTACCAGAGAGCAAAAACAACAATTGATTGCCGGAATAACCAATCTTATTACCGACGTATTAGACAAAGATCCTAGTTTGACACATGTTGTGATTCAGGAAATAGAATTAGACGACTGGGGTTTTGCAGGCGAACAGGTTTCTGTTCTTCGCGAAAAAGGAATCACAGCTCAAAAAAAATAAATTATTCTAACACATAGGAACATAGTTTCTAAGACCAGAAAAAGTGTTTCACTTGTTAAATTAAACATCGCTGTGTTTCTGTGTGTTAAACATTAATCAATTAAAAAATATAAAAATGAAAACAGTTATAATTACCGGTGCTTCTACCGGAATCGGAAAAGCAATTGCCCAGTTATTCTTAGAAAAAGGGCACAATTTAGTAATCAATTCGGCTAATGCAGCCAATCTTGAAGCTACATACAAAGAATTAAACAATGCCGATAAAGTGGCAATGGTTGCAGGCGATATTAGTCTTATTGCAACCGGAAAAAAATTAGTAGAAACTGCCGTACAACGTTTTGGAAGCGCAGATGTTTTAATCAACAACGCCGGAATCTTCGAACCAAAATCGTTTTTAGATGTTGAAGAAAAAGATTTAGATCTATTTTTAAACATTAACTTAAAAGGAACTTTCTTTACAAGTCAGTCTGCTGTAAAACAAATGCTGAAACAAGGTGAAGGAAATATCATCAATATCGGAACTGTATTGGTAGATCACGCCATTAACGGTTTCCCTGCAACAGCTCCAATTTCAAGCAAAGGCGGAATACACGCGCTGACAAGACAATTGGCTGCCGAATTCGGAAAAAACAATATCCGCGTAAATGCAATTGCTCCCGGAATTATCAGAAGTCCGCTTCAGGCAAAAACCGGAGTTGACAACGCCGATTCGTTAGCTGGTTTACACTTATTAAACCGTATCGGAGAAACCCGCGATGTAGCAGAACTTGCGCTATATCTTGCTGAAAGTAATTTTGTTACGGGAGAAATCATTAATTTAGATGGCGGACACGTTGCCGGTCATAGTATTTAATTTTTGATCTTTTAAAGAGATTTGTCTGACCACAATCTTATCATTTCGACGAAGGAGAAATCGCACTAGAAACTTCACAATCTTTGTCGATTTACGAGTGCGATTTCTCCTTTCAGTCGAAATGACACAAAATGAGAATAAAATCTAAAATCAACAATCTAAAATCTAAAATAAAAAAATCATGGACAATTTTAGCACAAGTGCAGCTTTAATTACTGCATTGATAATGAATTATTTTAACGGAATTTACAATGGTGATGCTGCATTATTAGAAAAGACTTTTCACCCAAAAGCATTAGTCGTTGGAGACATTAAAGGACTGCCTTATTTTAAAACCGTAGATCAGTATATCGAAGGTGTAAAAGGTCGCAAAAGTCCGCACGAACTTGGAGAGAAATTCAAAATGGAAATCATATCTTTAGAAGTAATCAATAATACCGCTGTTGCTAAAGTTAAAGTTCCGATATTTGAATATAACTATTATGATCAGTTAAGCCTTGCCGTTGTTGATGGTAAATGGGTTATCGTAAACAAATTACTAACAAACGTAAATTAAGTAGTGATGTGGAATTCAACTAAAATAACACAATTATTAGGTATCGAATATCCTATTTTACAAGGTCCGATGGGCGGTGGTTTTTCAACTCCCGCTTTACTGGCTTCTGTAAGCAATGCCGGCGGACTCGGAAGTTTTGGTGCTTATACCTTAACACCCGAAGAAATCCTGAATGCCGGAAAAGCCATCAAAGAAGTCACTAATAAACCTTATAATATCAATTTATGGGTGAATGATGTTGATAAAACGTTAGTCAATTATCCGCCTGAAAAAATAGAGCAAATCAAACAGCTCTATAAACCTTATTTTGACCAATTAGGGATTCCGTTACCGGATTTATCTACTGATATTCCGTCGAAATTTGAAAAACAGGTTGAAGTTTTATTCGAAATTAAACCTGCTGTTTTTAGTTTTATTTTTGGAATTCCGTCCAAAGAAATCCTGAAGGAAAGCAAAAGATTAGGAATTAAAACAATCGGAGCCGCAACCACTTTAGAAGAAGCTTTGGCTCTCGAAGAAGCCCAGGTAGATGCAATCGTAGCTTCAGGATTTGAAGCCGGCGGACACAGAGCTTCGTTTCTAAGACCCGCACAGGATTCTTTCACCGGATTGTTTACGCTGGTACAACAATTAAAAGCTAAAACAAAAACACCAATCATAGCAGCCGGAGGAATTGTCGATGCAAAAGGTATCGCCGCCGCAATGACTTTAGGCGCAGACGCCGTACAATTAGGAACTGCTTTTATGGTTACTGACGAATCTGGCGCGCATCCGTTACACAAAGAAGCATTATTTTCTGGTGGTTTAAATCATACCACAATTTCAAAATCGCTTACAGGAAGAATGGGAAGAATGATCAGCAACAAAATTTCAGAAGGTGTTCCTTTTGAGACAGAGGTTTTGCCTTTTCCATTACAAACCAGATTAATCGCACCCTTAAGAGTGGCAGCGATCGCACAAAACAGAACCAATATGATTAGTTTCTGGTCGGGACAAAATAATACTTCCCTAAAATACCACAGCGCAAATGAACTGATGCAGGTTTTAATTTCTGAAACTTCAGCTATATTGGGAACTGTTTAACCGCAATTTTTTTTTAACCGCAAAGTTCGCTAAGTTTTTTTTAAGTAGAGTGCGTTTTAAGTTCGCAAAGCTTTAAGCAAAGCATGTCAAGCTTTGCGAACTTAAACTGTGTTCAAAGTACTTCAAAAAAACTTAGCGAACTTTGCGGTAAAAGCCCTTCGCGGTTTAAAAATTCACATTGTCCAGTTCGACTTTCATTTTGTCCGTTTCGGCATATTATCAATATTTTATTTAACGCCTTTGACGCAATTTTGTCTCGTTAAATAACTTAAAATAATATAATCATGAACACAAAATCAACAAAAATCATTTACTGGACAGGAATCATTTTAACTTCTTTATGGTTCGGAGCCAGTGGTTTATTCGAATTAACAAACAATCCAATCGTTTGGGGAATCACACAACAATTGGGTTATCCGGCACATTTTATTTATATCCTTGGCGTATTTAAATTATCCGGAGTTATTACTTTATTGATTCCGAACAAATTACTTCGTTTGAAAGAATGGGTATTTGCCGGAGTATTTTTCGACATCATTTTTGCTTTCTTTTCTAAAATTGCCGTGCTGGGCTTTCCGGCTACAATAGATGCCATTATCGCATTTGTAATGGTAAGCGTTACATATCTAATGTTTAGAAAATTATACGCAGCAACTTACAGTCCAGTAGCAGCAAACTAATACTTAATAAAACAAAATTGCCTAAGGTTTTGTCTTAGGCAATTTGTTTACTTTAAACTTCAATCAAAATGAAAAAAATAATCTTAATTATCTGCTTTATATTATCAGCTCTTTTCTTTTTGAGTTGTTTTATGTTCCCCGGAATCGATTTATGGCTTTAAAATCAGAACCAGTTAATTTGTCTTTTTACAGCTAAATTAATTGGTTTATCTGTTTTCCAGCCAGCTCAAAAAAGCGGTTGTTTTTTCTTTTCCAATCAATAACTTTTCCTCTGTCGGAATGGTTAATTTAATAAGCAACTTACGCGAAAAATAATGCTCTGCTTCTCTTATAGCCGCAAAATTCACCAGATATTGTCTGTTGATCCTGAAGAATTGCGTTGGCGACAATAATTTATGAACCTCGTCTAACGATTGTGTAATTGGGTATTCATTTTTATCCAAAGTCATAATCGTTGGACTTTCATATTTGATATAAAAAAAAGCAATATTCTCTGTTTGAATCGTTTGGTATTTATTGTTTTTAAAAACCAAAAAACTGCTTTTTCCTGTATTTTCTCCCGTTCTCGTCAATAAATAATCAAAATCAGGCATTGCTTTTTTGTTACGCTGAAAGAAGTTTTTCAGCTCGCCCGCCTTCTTAATCGCATTCGAAATACTTTCTCTCGAAAAAGGTTTTAAAACATAATCAATTCCGTTTGATTTAAAAGCTTCAATCGCATAATCGTCAAAAGCGGTACAGAAAATCACGGGAGATAAAACTTCAACGTTTTTGAAAATCTCAAAACACTGACCATCCGCGAGTTGAATATCCATAAAAATAAGATCCGGCTGATCATTTTCCATAAGGTAACTTACCGCTCCGTCAATACTTTGTATATACGACAAAATCTGAGCATCAGGTCTGATACTCAGAATTAATTGTCCAAGAGCTTTTGCTGTTTTTACTTCATCTTCAATTATTATGATAGTCATAGATTGTTGGTATTTTTACTTTAAAAATGGTTTCGTCCTTATATATTTCAATTTCCTGGTGAAGCAAATGTGCAAATCGCTGGTTGATATTATCCAGTCCGACGCCGGTCGACAAAGCGCCTCTTTTGAGCTGAATCTTATTTTCAACCACCAGAAAATCTCCTTCGGTATATAATTTTATAACTAATGGTTTATCAAGCGACACAACATTGTGTTTGATGCAGTTTTCAATCAATAACTGCAAAGTAAAAGGCGGAATTGCAGCATCGTATTGTTTGGCGTCTACATCATTTTCCAATACAAATCCGTCTTCAAAACGGGCTTTCAGAAGATAGACAAACGAATCCAGAATCTGAAGTTCTTCTCTAAGCGAAATCAGATCCATTTTCCTGCTTTCGAGTGTAAAACGATAAAAATCAGAAAGTTTCAATATAAATTCCGAACTCATCGGATCATTTATATCCACCATTGATTTTAAGGTATTCAGACTGTTAAACAAAAAATGCGGATTTACCTGTTGTTTCAGTAATTCGTATTGAGCGCCAAGATTTAAGGCTTTTGTGTGTTCGAGCTCCACTCCCATTTGTTGCGTTTGATAATTCTGAAAAAGCAAATGCAAAAACATATACACAATCAGGTTAATCAAAACCCCTCGCAGCTCAAACATAATCGGAGCGTCCATTTGTGCCTGAAAAATTTCCTGATGTGCGATTACCAGAACCACCATTATCAGAATCCCCAGAACAACACTCAGTAAAAGTTTTCCGTTAAAAAGATTTTTAGAAGTGCGCTGCGACGAGAATTTCGGTAAACTGTAGATATTATAATACCAGATAAAAACCGAAAAACACAACGTAATAGAAGAGTTTATGATGATATCATGCAGTGTCGAAAATGCATCAAATAATTTAGGTATCGAAGCCAGAATTGCCAGTGCTACAGAGCTTCCCCATATTACCCGGCCGGATACGGCAAAGCGTTTTTTTTGTTTTTCCATTTTAATTTAAATCAGTAAAGCCTACCCAAAGGTAAGCTTATTTTGAAAATTTAACATATGCTAAATTTATTTCTCATTTACTTATTTGTTGCTCTTTCTGCTCCCAAAATGGCACCTGTATTGTTGTCCTGAACAAAACCAATAACTTCAAAATCTTTGGTATTGAAATCTTTAGGCGCAGCAATAGTAGTACTTCCGTTTCCGTTATTTTTTAAAGCAATGGTGCTAAATTGTTTTATAATCTGATAATGTGATAAAATACGGTGTGCATTTTCTCCTCTTTTCACATTACTTTTTGCTGATTTTTGTACAACAGCAAGCGCCAAACGACTGTTTTTAGAAATCCCGTTTACCGTATAACTTACATTCAGTTTGTTGTTTACCTGAGTTGCCTCTAATGCTAAATTCGCTGTTGCAGGTTTTGTAAGTGTTGTTTTGATGGCATTTCGTACCGCAACTTCATCAGAAGCGATATAATCTTTTCTTCCGTTTACAACAAGCTGTGGAGTATAAATGGGTTCTTTTCCCAACCATTTTGCGTAATCGTATTGTCTTTTGGTATAATCCGGATTACTGAAAATATCTTTCCAGCCTTGTCTGTCCCAGTAATCTACGTGATACGACAAAACATAAACATTATCGTCTTTGTATTCGTTCTGGATTCTTCCCATCAGTTCATCCGCAGGCGGACAGCTTGAACAACCTTCTGAAGTAAACAATTCTAACACGGCAATTCCTTTTTTCTCTGAGTTCTGACTGAAAATGCTGGTTGTACTTAAAAAAAGCAGCAGCGTCAAAGTCATCACTATTTTTATATTTTTCATTCTTAAAGTATTATGTTACGGATTTCCTGCAAGGTTTTCAAAACCTTGTAGGTATAGTATTTTTAAAAACCTAAAATTAATTAAACCTACAAGGTTCTGAAAACCTTGCAGGTTAGCAATATTGAATTAAATAATATTAATCTCGACATTAATGTTTCCTCTTGTAGCTTTAGAATACGGACAAGTATTGTGTGCTTCGGCAGCAAGTGCTTTGGCAACTTCGATATCCAAACCTGGTAAACTAATGTTTAAACGTGCCTGTAATGCATATGCTCCGTCAGTTACAGTCAAATCTACTTCTGCATCTACAGCGGTTTCTGCAGGTAATTTAATGTTCATTTTTCCGGCTGCGATTCCCATTGCGCCAATAAAACATGCTGACCAACCCGCAGCAAAAAGCTGTTCCGGATTTGTTCCCGGACGTGAAGATCCCGGAGAACTTAATTTGATATTCAATTGTTCATCTGAACTTTGAGAAGCGCCTTCTCTACCACCTGTTGTGTGTGTTTTTCCTGTGTATAAGATTTTTGTTTCCATGATACTTAATTTTAGATTGTTGATTTTAGATTTTAGATTATTTCTTTATTGTTTTTGTTTTTGTTGAATATGTGAATCTTCATAATTATATTTTAATTCAGTTCCTTAATCAATTAAGGACTAACCGACTAAGAACTAATTCACTAATTATTTAGGCATCACATCAATAATCGCCTGAGCAAATGATTTTGGATCTTCCTGAGGTACATCGTGTCCGATTCCTTTTAGGATTCTGTGTTCGTATTTTCCTTTGAATTTGTTTGTGTATGCTTTTCCGTCTGCCAAAGCACCATCAAAATCACTTGCTATTGTAATTGTCGGAACTGTAATTTCTGGTCTTGCATTTAAGCGTTTTTCCAAATCATCATATTTAGCTTCTCCTGCTTCAAGAGACTGACGCCATCTGTAGTTGTGAATAACAATTGCAACGTGATCCGGATTGTTGAAAGATTGTGCTGTCTGGTCGTAAGTTGCTTTATCGAAATTCCAGATTGGAGAAGCCAGTTTCCAGATTAGTTTATTGAAATCGTACGTGTTTTGAGCGTATCCTGCTTTTCCTCTTTCAGTGGCAAAATAATATTGGTACCACCATCCGTATTCTGCTGTTGGATTCAATGGTTTTAAGTTTGCTTCAAGATTCACTACGATATAACCACTTACAGAAACCAATCCGTTTACGCGTTCCGGCCAAAGTGCTGCAACTGCTACAGCTGTTCTTGCGCCCCAGTCAAATCCGCCGATTGTTGCTTTTTTGATTTTTAGTGCGTCCATCAAAGCGATAACGTCACTTGCCAAAGCTGCCTGTTGTCCGTTTCTGAAAGTCGCATCAGACAAGAAACGTGTTGTACCAAAACCTCTTAAATAAGGAGTAATAACTCTATACCCTTTTGCTACTAAAATTGGCACTACTTCATTGTAACTGTGAATATCGTAAGGCCAGCCGTGAAGCAAAATTATCGGACTTCCTGTAGAAGGACCAGCTTCTGTATAACCTACGTTTAAAAGTCCGGCATTGATTTGTTTTAAAGTTCCCAAAGAACTGCTTACTTCGATTGTATTGTTTTGTTTTTCTGATTGTGCGTTGCTAAAGTTTACACTTAATAAAAGCACTGTAATAAGAACGATTTTGTTTACTATAGTTTTCATATTTTTTGATTTTAATTATTTGATTAGTTACATTTTCTTTGTCAAAGGTATCCTGATAGTCATCGTTTTACAATCAGAAAAAAGCTCAAATGGACAAAGTAAGGGTTGAATTGGACAATGCTTTATTTAACCGCAATTTTTATTTTACTGCAATTTTATTTTACCGCAAAGTGCGCAAAGTTTTTTTTTAAGATTGTGTTTTAAGTTCGCAAAGCTTTATCTAAAATAGTATGCTCATTTCAAAAAAAAACTTTGCTCCCGATAGCAATCGGGATTGCGTAATTCCTAGCGCCCCTTGCGGTTAATAAGCACTTTATTTTCTCAACCCTTTAAAAGCTGCACGAAGTTCAATCGTAAAAATTTGTGGTTCTTCCCATGAAGCAAAATGACCGCCTTTGTGCACTTCATTAAAATAACTTAGGTTTTTATACGCTCTTTCTGCCCAGCTTTTTGGCGCCTGATAAATTTCACCAGGGAAAACAGTTATCGCAACCGGAACTTTAATTTCAGCCGTTCTTTGCTCTAAAGCATTGAAGTTATTATTGTTATTTTCCCAATATAATTGCGCAGATGAATTGGCAGTATTCGTGAACCAGTACAAAGAGATATCATCCAGCATTTCGTTTTTAGTTAGCGATTTTTCTGCATTTCCGCCGCTGTAGGTCCATTCGTTGAATTTATCAAGGAAAAACGAAGCCAAACCAACCGGAGAATCCGTAAGTCCGTAACCTAAAGTCTGAGGACGTGTTACCATCATTCCGGCATAACCACCGCCTTTAGTGTATAATTTGTTAAGTGAATTAAAAGCTGCATTTTCTTTTACCGATAATCCTGCTGGTGCCGGATCTCCGTCTTTTAAAGCTTTCGCAACATCTGCCGGAACCGTTGCAGGCATATTTACGTGAATTCCCAACAAACCTTCAGGAGCCTGACGACCCATTGCATCTGCCACTACAGAACCCCAGTCACCACCTTGCGAAACATAATGTTTGTACCCCAGACGTTTCATTAAAACATCCCATGCAGCACCAATTCTTTCTGGTCCCCAACCTGTTCCTTTTGGTTTTTCAGAGAAACCGTAACCCGGCATTGACGGAATCACAAGATCAAAAGCATCTTCTGCTTTTCCACCATAAGCTGTAGGATCTGTAAGCGGTCCGATAACTTTAAGTAATTCAAAAAAAGAACCCGGCCAGCCGTGAGTAATAATCAGTGGTAAAGCATTTTTATGTTTAGATTTAATATGAATGAACTGAATATCCAATCCGTCGATGTTGGTGATAAATTGTGGTAAAGCGTTTAGTTTTTCTTCTGTTTTTGTCCAGTCGTAATCTGTTCCCCAGTATTTTACAAGACCTTGTATTTGTGCTAATTTCACTCCTTGAGATTGGTCTTTTACCGTTTCCTGTTCCGGCCATCTTGTAGCGTTTACGCGTTCTTTCAATTCAGCAATCGCTTCTTTTGAAACGCTAATATGATACGGACGAATATCTTCCGGATTTTCAATATTTTTTTTCTGTGCAAAACCAGTTGCAGTAACTAAAATAAGTGCAGCTGTAGTAATTACATTGGATAAACTGCGTCGGATAGTTTTATTTGTTTCCATTTTGTTTTTGATATTAAATTGTGATTATTTGTTAATTTCTTTGTCAAAAGTATTTCGATAATCAGCGTTTTTAAATCAGAAAATAGCCCAAACGGACAAAGCGACGGCTGAGTTGGACAATGGTTTATTTTAACCGCAAAGCACGCAAAGGTTTTTTGTTATTCTTTGTCTATACAAACGCAAAGGCCGCAAAGCTATACCCATAACTTTGCAGCCTTAAATATAAACTTTGCGACCCTTGCGACACCTTAGCGCACTTTGCGGTTAAATATCATAACAAAATTAACCGCAAAGCGCGCAAAGCTTTTTGCTACTCTTTGTCTATACAAACGCAAAGGCCGCAATGCTTAATAAATAATTTTGCGACCCTTGCGAAACCTTAGCGCTCTTTGCGGTTAAGCTTCCAAAACCTGAAACCTGAAACAAAGAAAACCTGAAACAAACAATTAAACAGACATCCCCCCATCCATAATAAAATCGGCTCCGGTGATGAATTTTGAAGCGTCGCTGCTTAAGTGCGAAACCATTTTGGCAACGTCTGCAGAAGATCCCATTTGTTTAAGAGGCACTTTTTCTAAAACTACAGAATCCATAATAGATTTTACGGTTGCGGTATCCAAACCGACTTTGTTCATGACTTCCGTTTCTGTCGGACCCGGACTTACCGAATTTACCCTTATTTTTCTCGGAGCCAATTCTAAAGCAGCCGATTTCATAATCGAGTTCAAAGCCGTTTTGCTTGAAGAATAAACCGAAGAACCCGGTCCAGGCATACTGGCAGTATTTGAAGAAAGAAACACCACCGAAGCGCCGTCTTTCAAAATCGGAATAAAACGGCTTAGCGTAAAATAAGCACCTTTAAAATTCACATTCATAATACTGTCAAACGACTCTTCGGTTGCCTGTTCGATCATTCCCAGTCCGGCAATTCCGGCGTTTACGAAAAGTATATCAACCGTACCAAAATTGGCTTTCACTTTCGAAGCCAGATTTTCGATATCCGCCACACTCGACTGATCGGCTACAATTGCCGTTACACCCAGTTCCTGAGCCGCCGCTTCTATCGCTTCTTTTCTTCTTCCGGTAATGATTACCGTTGCGCCCTGTTCTTTTAATTGTTTTGCTGTAGCGTAACCAATTCCGCTGTTTCCGCCTGTTATTACTGCAACTTTATTTTTAAGATTGTCCATTTTTTATCTGTTTTAAATTAATGGGACAAAGTTAAATCGCAAAACATATTGCTTTTTCAGAGGTATCACGGAGTATACCAATTGTAGCTTTTTTTGAAGTACTTTTGTTATTAGAAGCTGTTTCCTGCTATCCGCTATATCTTTTGTCTCGTTAAAGAAACGAGACAAAAGGATGTCTCCCGATCCCGAAGCTTCGGGACGGGACTATCAGGGCTAGGGATTTTGGTTTCATAAGAAATTTATTTGTAAATAAAATATTACTTTTTAATCATTATAAACTTTGTTATTTAATATCTTTGGAGTCCTAAACACAAAGAAAAATGACATCGAAAAAACTTTTGCCCGCGCGGTATGGTGGCGGTATTGGAAACAACTGCAACGCACTTTGTGGCGTAGGACACCTTAGCTGTGCGGGTCTTTTTCCTAAACACAAAGATTATGAGTACCAAAACCCTTTCAAAAGAAACAGAAATCAGGCTAATGAATTTCTTCAACGATCAAATTGATCCCGATTCTATGGCAAAAGCATTAAGACAGGTAAATTTCAGCCTCGCTCTTGGCGTCATGAACGAAGACAAAACGATTCAAAATGAGGTAATCAAACTAAAAGACAACTTTTACTGGCTCAACGAATTAGCCGAAATTCTAAATCCCTATCTGGACGCAGAATAACTTTCTGACTTATTTTTGAAAAAACTAAAACCCTCGATTTTCTGAAAGAAAATTGAGGGTTTTAGTTTTACAATTCTGTTTGCCTGGTTTTGAACGCA
>SEBM01000533.1 GCA_004296145.1 Flavobacterium sp. | reverse complement strand
TTGAGGTGCCGTTGCCTCGCTGCTAGCGTTCTGCCGGGGAAGGCCGGCAGAAGCCGCGCCATGGGGGACCCATCATGACCACCGTTTTCAAAAAGTATTTTAGCGTATTGGTCTAAAGTGAGAACTGGTGAAGGTCGTGTCCAATAATTTAAGTAAAAAGCATAAGGTTCTTCTTTTACTAATTCTAACAATATTTTATTTAGGACATTTTCAGTTTGTTGTGGCATCTGTACGGCCAATTGTCCATCAGGATTTATTTTGGAAATTATTTTAGGAAAAAGTTCCTCGTGATTATCTATCCATTGTAAAGCAGCATTCGAAAAAATTAAATCCCACTTGCTTTCCTGTTCTAATTGTTCTGTAATTGATAATTGTTTAAATTGAATATTTTCCTGACTTGGAGTTTTTGCCAGCATTTCAGCAGAAGAATCAATTCCTAGTACAGAAGGTTCTGTAAGCAGATTAGAAAGTTTCTGTGTTAATTCTCCTGTACCACATCCTAAATCTATTACTTTTAGATTTGGCTTGTTTACAATATGGCTTGTCAGATCTCCAAACGGTTTGTATCGGTCTTCTTTAAATTCGTTGTATTTATTTGGATCCCATGTCATGATGTTTTGTCTTTAAAGTAGTATTCTAAAATACGAATTAAATTAGAATTCATAAAAGTGAAAAAGAGAGAATATCATACTAAGCTCGATTTTTTAATTTTATGAATCCTAATTTTATCAAATAATAATAGAACGTTTTCCCGCTACTTTATCATTTACTGTTTCCCACGAAATGCCAGATGCAGGAACTGCTCTTTCTTTTCCCCAATTCCTAATCGCTTCAATTTTTTCAGGAGCAGTTTTACTTAAAGGGACAATATTTTTAAAGCATTTTTCAAAAAGATAATCATCTACAACATTATCTCCGTGTATTACTGCCTGAATAGCAACATCCCTAACAGCTCCTTCAATGTCAGAACCTGCAAATCCTTCTGAAATTTCAACAAGCTGATTTAATGATTGTTCTGAAGGTTTAGATAATAAATTGCGATTTATATATAAATTGATAATATCTTTTCTTTCTTCCTGACCTGGCAGATCAACAAAAAATAATTCATCAAAACGACCTCTGCGTAAAAGTTCAGGAGGTAATTTGCTAACGTCATTTGCTGTAGAAACAACAAAAACTTTTGCCATACTTTCCTGAAGCCAAAATAAGAATTGCCCAACCATTCTTGTTGAAGTTCCTCCATCATTTGAACCGGCCGCTCCCGATAATCCTTTTTCTATCTCGTCAATCCATAATATACATGGAGCAGCATTATCAGCTGATGCAAGTGCTTCTTTGAGTCTGTTTTCAGATTGTCCAAGATATTGTCCCTGAATAGCTGCAAGATCAAGACGGTATAAAGGCAAGTTCCAATTTGCAGCAATAAACTTAGCTGATAAAGATTTTCCACAGCCTGGAACTCCAACTAACAAAACGCCTCTTGGGGCTCTCATTTTTCTGGATTTTAAATCAGCTGTTAAAAGTTGTTTCTGATTATCCAGCCAATGTTGTAAGCCACTTAGTCCTGCTACAGAAAGTGTAGATGAATCGAGTTTTACTTTTTCTAATCCGGATATATCACTAAACAATTTATCCTTAGCATTACTTAATTCTTTAATATCATCTTTAGTTAAAGAACCTTTCGACATTTGTGTTGCCAAAACATTTTCTGCTTCTATTTTAGTCATATTGGCCAAAATAGTTGCAGCCATTTTATAATCTGTTTCTTCCCATTCAAGGGGTATCGAGCCTTTGTATGGCATCACACATTCTTTAACAACTTCTAACATTTCCTCTTCATTCGGAGCATCAAGTGTAATGGTCATACCTAAACGCTGTAGTTGAGGCCAAATGCTTTTTGTTGTTATCAGGCAAATACTACCGCCTCTCTCAATCGCCTGAACGACGCAATCATACAAATACCTTGAAACTATATTGTCATCTTCAATATCGCTTACTTCTGTAAAAACAAAAGTTAAGTTTTGTCTTTGAGAAATATTTTGCACCGCATAATCTAGACCTCCGGCAACCGAACGATCGTCATTTACACTTTTCTTTGATTTTATATCTATAGTTCCATGTGATAAACTATGAAAATAAATAGGTCCATTAATTTCTTCTGCCAATTGTTGAATTACCTCAAGAACCCTTGTTCTTTCAATACTCCTGATTGATATGAAAGGAATTCTTGCTCGGAACATTCGCAAAAGCGAAGTTTTAAATTCTGCTTTATTTGCCATTTTAAAATATTATTTCTCTTCCGGATGGAGGAATTATTTGGTTTGTTTTACAATTATTGTTTGTAGTGTCTATTTTGTTTTCCTGAGAACTTACATTCAGCTCGAATGAATTGAGTATAAATATCATTTTTTCTTTTTCCTTTGAAACTTTAGACGTATTCTGCTTTAATGTTGTTGAGCGAGGGTGATAGCGCCGTTATTAAGGTTGATGCTGATACGCTGATGAAGAAAAGCGGACAGCCAAAACCGCCGGGTTTTAGCGGTAAATACTTTAATTATACTATCAAAATAGAAAAAGTATTGCCTAAAGGTAAACTAGATGATAAAGCTTTTCAGGAAAAAATTGGTCAGTATTTTAAAGGTGAAGCAGACAAAGCCAGAGCTGCTGAGCCAATTAAAATTAAAAAATATATTGCTGATAAAAATCTAAAACCGATTCAAACTGCATCCGGCTTAAATTACGTGATTACACAAGCCGGAAGTGGTGATAAAGTTGCTGTTGGCGATACTGCTGTGGTAGATTATACCGGCAGATTATTAAACAGCAAAGAAACCGTGTTTGATACCAGCATTAAATCAATTGCTGAAAAAGCCGGTTCACCATTTTTTGATAAAAGCCAGTTGCAGATGCGCAAGTTTGAACCGATA
>SEBM01000532.1 GCA_004296145.1 Flavobacterium sp. | reverse complement strand
TACTAATACCAAGTCACAAAAAGTTAAGTCTTCCCATAATTAGAAGAATTTATAAAAAGATGATTTATGGAATTAAATTCGATGAGATTAAAACCTGTGACAATTTAATTATTGATGGTCATCATAGATATGTAAGTTCATTATTAGCCGGTATTCATATAGGATCTGTAAAATCTTTAAAAACATCTGCAACCATAGAATATCTTTGGGATATAGTTGAGTTTGATGAAAATGATTGGGATACAGATTCAAAAATTCAATATTTAAATGAGAAAGATGCTGATTACAATCAATTGGATTTAGAAATTGTAAATTATATCATTTCTGGATAAAATTTGTACCTTTGTATTATGTTGATACTGTTAGATATAGACGGAGTGATGGTTCCTGCTAATTCATGGAAAAGACCTGAAATTTTAAGTGATGGATTTTTCGCGTTTAGTAATAAATCCTCTAAGGCACTTCAGAAAATTATTTCTGAAACAAGTGCTGATATTTTATTGAGTACTTCACACAAAAATAGCTTTTCTATCAAAGAATGGCATGAGATTTTTAAGTTGAGAGGGATTGATACCAATAATATAAATCGATTATCAGAAAATCTGTCTTATCTAAATCGTAAAGAAGAAATTATAAATTGGTACGATTCTATCTTATTTAATCAAGATAATTTTGTTATTATTGATGATGATAAATCCTTAAATGGTCTGCCTGATTTTTTAAAGCATAGACTTGTTTTAACGAGCCCTTTGGTTGGATTAACAGATGAATTAGCTTCTTATGCTATTTCAATACTTAAAGAAAGTACTTATTCTTTACACTGAATTAAACTATTTTTTAAAATATAATTTCAACAAACTCTGAGCAGCTGTAAAAGGTGAAATTTCATCATTTTGCACTGCTTTTTTGTTTTGTTCCAGTTGTGAAATTATTTCAGGCTGATTATAAAAGTTTTGTTTTAATTGTTCATTAATGGTTTCCATCATCCAGAAATGATTTTGGTCTTTTCTTTTTTCTGCGAAATATCCGGTTTCAGTGGTCATTTCGAAGTAATTCGAAATCGTATCCCAAACTTCCGAAATGCCATCTTTGGTTATGGCACTACAAGTTGTCACTTTTGGCTGCCAGTTTGATTTTTTTGGAGGAAATAAATGTAGTGCTCTGTTAAATTCCAATTTTGCCTGATTCGCTTTTTTGATATTATCTCCGTCTGCTTTATTGATTACGATTGCGTCTGCCATTTCCATAATACCGCGTTTGATACCCTGAAGTTCATCGCCTGCACCGGAAATTTTTAATAAAAGGAAAAAGTCAACCATACTGTGAACAGCGGTTTCACTTTGTCCGACACCAACAGTTTCAATTATTATAGTATCAAAACCTGCCGCTTCGCACAGAATAATAGTTTCGCGTGTTTTTCTGGCAACTCCGCCCAAAGTATCTCCGGAAGCGCTTGGTCTTATAAAAGCATTTTCATCTTTTACCAGTTCCTCCATACGGGTTTTATCGCCGAGAATACTTCCATGTGAAAGTGAACTGCTTGGATCGACTGCCAATACGGCAACTTTTTTATTTAAATCAGTAAGGAATTTTCCAAAAGCTTCAATAAAAGTACTTTTTCCAACGCCAGGAACGCCTGTAATTCCTATACGAATAGATTTATTAGCATAAGGAAGACAACCTTGAATCACTTTATTTGCTTTTTCTGCGTGTTCCGGATTTGTACTTTCTACTAAAGTGATGGCACGGCTTAAAGCCGTTCTGTTTCCGTCAATTATTCCGTTTATCAATTCTTCTGCTGAAGGCTGTTTTCTTCTGTTCTTCTGAATTTGACTGATAGCTGAAACATTGGTGATTTCAGGAGGTGAAATTCCAGCTTTTTCATGCAGACTGCTTTCTTGTTTTTTCGAACTTGACAAAGTGTAGATTTTGATAACGTAAAAGTACAGAAAACAAAAACAGTTTCAAAAGACAGATTTTCTTTTGAAACTGTTTTGTTAGGTTTGCCACGAATTATGGCAATTTCATTATTTTTTGAGTAATAAAATTTGTTGCCACGAATTGCACTAATTTCACTAATTTTTTAATCTTAATTCTATAATGGTTGAAAAACATAGCCCAAGGTTTCAACCTTGGGAGCGCAATATATTAACACCATCTAAATGCCAAGGTTAAAACCTTGGGCTATGTTAAAAAAATTAGTGAAATTAGTGCAATTCGTGGCTAAAAAAAAACTTAGCTGCTTAGTATCTCAGCACCTTAGCACCTCAAAAAAAATTAATATGCCGCAGTAAAACGTACCTGATGATGTTTTGCATTTTCTGCTTCATCAGCAATTACAACTGCTAAATCTTCAACAGAAAGAATACTTCTTTGTTCGTCATTAAAAACCGGATTTTCTAAGCCTAAACGGTATTTTCCTGTTCTACCTGTTGTAATTCCCTGATGCATCTCAAAAGCAGGACTAAAAAATGCCCAATCCAACTCTTTTTCTTCTTTCAAAATATTCAAATAATCTCTTGCTGCAGTTGCTCCGGCGTGATATTCTTTTGGAAAATCAGGTGTGTCAACAGCTTGTAAACCTGGTGCAACAAACAAACTTCCTGCTCCTCCGATTGTGATAAAGCGTTTTACGCCTGATTTTTTCACCGCTTCCTGAATTGCTTTAGAACCAGCAATAAAATCATCATAAATATTTGGGTTTGTCCATCCTGAATTATACGCAGAGATAACAACATCATTTCCTTTTAAAGCATTTGCTAAAGCATCAACATTAAAAATATCAGCTGATACCCAATTTACGTTTGCAGCATCTTTAGGATTTCTTGCAATAGCTGTGATTTCCTGATTTCTTGAAGATAATTCGTTTAAAATAGCTGAGCCAACAAATCCAGTTGCTCCAATAATTGCAATTTTCATAATATATAAT
>SEBM01000531.1 GCA_004296145.1 Flavobacterium sp. | reverse complement strand
AGATAGAACACACTTGGAAGTATATATATAGGACATAATACTTCATTTATAGGACTATTGTCTCTTTAACAAAATTTTGTACTTACTATTTTTTTAGTGCCTTCAATTTTTCTGAAGCTTTTATCTAAGCACTGGAATACGAATTGAATCGCAAGTAATAAAGGTTATTTAGGGGTATCAAAAAAGGGCGCCAATTGTCTTAAATTGTGGCGTTTTAGCTGTTATAACCTAGACCGGATAAATTTCCACATATTTTATGGAAGATTGAGGAGATTGGAATTCGCCTCAGATTTTTGTGCAGAAAAGGTATTAAGTCCAAAAATGGTGTGCCATGATTATGCTGGAATTAAAAGTGTCTAATATTGTCCATTAAAGTCTGACAATATTCAATAAAAAACCCGCTATTAGCGGATTTTTGTTAACTTTAAGAATTATTCATTCTTCAATTTCGTGACGCTCAATGAACAATTTACAAACCATTTTATGAATGATTTAATGAAATTAGCTTACTTTCAGATCAATTTGTAAGATAATTAGTTTGTAATTTTATTGAAGAGGAGTTTGTATGTACTGTTGGGGTTAAATGTTAAAATACTTGAGCAATGAAGATTTATAGTTTGTCAAAAAACTAAGAATTTAAATAAATTATTATGACGATAGAAAGTCTTTTATATATGATATAGAATTTACAATTACTCCTTTGAATGTTGTAATTGAAGAAAGATTTAAAAGATAAAGAAGAAGTTAAAAATTGATTTTATAAAATGAAAAAAAATAGCGTTGGTTTTAAAAGAAACTAGTTTTCATACACCGTTAAATTAAATGCTTTTAAATTAGTGTCACACTTTTTTTCAAAATAAATCCCGATAGCTATCGGGAGTGTTTTCTATACTTTTAAAAGGTGATTAATATTGTTGTACGGTGTAAGGAATAGAATATAAACACATTACTTTTTGTCCATTTTTTATTGCGGGATTCCACTTTATAGACAGTTTTAAAACTCTTATAAGTTCGTGTCCAGTTCCATATCCAATATCGCGAAGAATTCTTATTCCGGATAATACGCCATTTTTTTAACTACAAATGTAGGATATACTTTACCCTTAAGTCCTTCTATGGTTGTCATGCGATATTCTTTTTGTACAAATTTATAAAATTCGTCGATTCCACCAGGATAATCCGGTTTTGTAACTACATTTACTGAATTATAAGCCTTATTATCAGTAGTGTATTTATTTTCTTCTCTAATTTTGTCCCATTTATGATCATACAGTTTTCCTAGAAAATTATATGATATAATAGTAGTTGAACTTTTTATTACCCAATATCCTTTGTTATTTTTTAATATGAATAATTTGAAGGTGTAAAAAAACGTTCCGTAGTATTTTTGACTGGAGGTTATTCATATTGTATAATGTACAATATTAATTTCAAATTCTGACTTCCAATTATTTTTAATGTCTTTAAATACAAAAAGTTTTTATCGACTAAAAAAGAACCTAAAATACGTGATGAATTTGAATCAGCATTCGGAATCTTCTGCAATCCTAAATCTGTGCTGTAATAATAGACACTATTATTGTTTTTATAATAATTTATTCTCACACGCTGAAAACCGCTGGCATCAATATTTGTTAATTTCTGAACGCTTGCATCCCATTTACGAAATTAGCCAGTCGTACCAAATAAGGATTCTCGCTCAACTATTTGTTCTGACCGGGAGCATATCGTTTAGCACTCTTACTGCCACTGACTTTTTTAGCCTGGCCCGGTGGCATTTTTTTTGATGTGCTTGCGGAACTGGAATGCGTGTGGTTGACAGCACAATTTGAAAGGCCTACTAGAAAAAGCATAGCCAGAAGTAAAGTATAAATTGATTTCATGTTTGGTTGTTTAAAATGGTAAGTCTCCCGAAGGATCGCTATCCAGGTAATCACCTTCGCTTTTTGGTGTACTGTTATCTGTAGTAGCAGGTGTGTTTTCAAAATCACTTTTCCTTCCAAGGATGGTAAAGTTCTCTGCGACTACTTCGGTAACGTATTTTTTTACTTTCTCTCTATCTTCAAATGAGCGCGTGCGAAGTTTTCCTTCTATGTAAACAAGCTTTCCCTTTTGGAGGTATTTTGATGCCACCTCTGCGAGCCCTCTCCAGAGCACAATATTGTGCCATTCGGTTTGCTCCACACGCTTACCATCTTTGTTATAGGTTTCTGAAGTCGCTAACGGAAAACTGGCGACTGTTACACCGCCTTCCAGATGTCTGACTTCAGGGTCTTTACCCAAATGGCCTACTAAAATAACTTTGTTAATACCTGACATGATTATGGTTTATAATGGTTAGCTGAATAAAAATCCATAAAATTAGCAATCACCTTTGGTTGAGGCAATTGTTCGAACTCTTGGTTCGAAACCCATTTTATGATTGCATCCATACTAAAGTTAACTATATAATTATCTAAAGCAAAAAAATCAACATATATAGTTTGGTGGGTCAGCAGATGCTTTTTATGAGCGATATGAGTCAGTTTTACATCGGCACCAAACATTGATTTTACCTGATCCTGGAAGTCGGAGGTCAGGTCGTTATACACTACATCCATCTCTAAAAGGGGAAAATCATACATTTCCTGCCAGATATCAGCAGTAGTCCTTTTTCGAATTAAGATATTCCCTTGATCCTGGGCGACAAAGTAGTTGAAATACCTCACGCGCTTGGTTAACTTCTTAAGTTTTACTGGCAAAGTATTTATCAAACCATCCTTATAAGCTACACAGTTGGGTTGCAATGGACAGGTGGAACATAATGGAGCTTTGGGTTTACATTGCAAGGCGCCGAACTCCATTATGGCTTGATTGTAAATGGAAGGCATTTGTCCTTTGATCAACTCCTGAGCAAGTTCAGAGAAGATTTTCTTTCCTTCAGTGGAATTGATGGG
>SEBM01000530.1 GCA_004296145.1 Flavobacterium sp. | reverse complement strand
GAATTAATATATGTTTACCTTCATTCAATTACAAACAGATACCATCGCAAACGCCGCATCTAACGTAGTTATCGAAAAAATTGCTCCAAATACCGAAATCTCAGTTTTAGGGTTTATCTTAAAAGGTGGATTTTTCCTGATTCCAATTGCTATTTTATTATTCTATACTATCTATGTGATTTTTGAGCGTTATATGTATATCAGTAAAGCGTCAAAAATTGATAGCAGACTAATGCAGGATGTTGGCGATAAATTGAATTCTGGTAATATTGAACTGGCAAGAACAATTGTAGAAAGAAGTAACACTGCTGCAGGAAATATTCTTAAAGAAGGAGTTTTGGTAATCGGAAGACCAATTGCCGAAATTGAATCCAATATGGACCGTGCTGCCGATATAGAAATTGGTGAAATGGAAAGACGTCTGGGACATCTTGGACTTATTGCCGGTATTGCGCCAACATTAGGTTTTATCGGAACCATTTCCGGAGTTATTAAGATTTTCTACAGTATTTCTGTAACTGAAAACATTAGTATCGGAAACATTTCAGGAGGTTTGTATGAAAAAATGATCAGTTCAGGTTCTGGATTAATTGTGGGTATTATCGCGTATAGCGCTTACCACTTATTAAACGGAAAAATTGATGATTTTGCTTTAAAAATTCAAAAACAGATTTTAGAATTTGTCAATATAATTCAAAGAGCATAAGGTATGTCTATTAAAAGAAAAAGAAGATTTCATGCCGAGGTAGCCACTTCGTCGTTAAGTGATATTATGTTTTTCCTGTTGTTGTTTTTCTTAATTATCTCAACACTGGCAAATCCTAATGTTATCAAAATGACATTGCCAAAAGCCAAAGCCAATGAAAAAACAAATAAACAACTGATCAGTTTATCAGTTACAGAAGATAAAAAGTTCTACATCGACAAAGAACCCGTTGATTTTGAAAACCTGGAGACTTCTCTAATGTCAAAAATCGGAGCAGACAAAGAACAAACCGTTGTAGTTCGTATTCCGTTTAACTTACAGGTTCAGGATTTGGTTGACGTATTGCAAATAGGAGTAAAGAACAATTTGAAATTTGTAATTGCAACAAGTCCAAAATAGAAATAATTATCAGGGCGTGACCCCGTTAGGATAAGCGGGCAAAAAAACTTTGCGCTTATTCGCCCGCTTATCCTAACGGGGTCGGGCTATCCGCGCTACTTCGGTAGCCAGCTTCTATCCCTCACGCAAAAAAAACACGATCCGAGTCATTGCGAGGAACGAAGCAATCGCATTTAGTATTGCTATCGTTAATTATCGCAGTGAGATTGCTTCGTTCCTCGAAATGACAAACTGTATGGAAAAAAAAGGGTTTTCTTATTTCCTCATTGTTGTGTCATTTCGACTGAAAGGAGAAATCACACTCGTAACCACAAAGATTGTCGATTATTGTTGTAGAATTTCTAGTGAGATTGCTTCGTTCCTCGCAATGACAAACTGTATGGAAAAAAGGGTTTTCTTATTTTCTCATTGTTGTGTCATTTCGACTGAAAGGAGAAATCACACTCGTAACCACAAAGATTGTCGATTATTGTTGTAGAATTTCTAGTGCGATTTCTCCTTCGTCGAAATGACACAAAAACTAAAAAGGCTTTCAGTAATCTGAAAGCCTTTTTATATTAGAACAGATTTAGTGTAAATCCGTGAAATCCGTGTTTCTTAATTCAAACTAAAATTATAAATAATCTTACCAACCTGTTTTGCAGGAGCATCATCATCAGATTCCCATTTCGTATTCATGGCAGCTAATTTTGCCTGATCTAACAAACATCTTGCAGTATTAGTAGTTCCTTTTATTCCCGGCGTTGCGCTGATTGTTTTTCCATTTTGATCTACTGTGATCTCAACAACAACTTTTCCTTCTTCATTACAAGTATATTTTGGGGCAGGTTTAGATAATGCTTTTCTGGTTCCTAAAGAATAACCTGATCCTCCGCCAGAACCACCGCCGCTTCCGGCTCCGTAACCGCTTCCGGTACCAATACCATTTCCGGTTCCGTTACCGCCTCCGGTTCCTCCGCCAGAACCTCCTGTTCCATAATATCCGTTAGAGCCTAAACTTCCATTTGCTTTTCCTTTATTTCCCGCTACTTTATCGTCACCGTCGCCACCTTTGTTTGAACCTTTCAAAATACTTGACAAAGCATCATTTGTAGAATTAGAAACTTTAGGTTTTTGCGGAACAGGTTTTGTTACCGGTTTTTCTACAGGAACAGGTTTTTTAGGCTTCTCTTTGGTCGGAATTACAACATCATTTTCAGCAGTTGTATTTTCCTGCGTTATAATAGCTTCCTCAGGAGTTGATTTTGCCGGAGTTTGTTTGGCTTCATTTTTTACATCCAAAACCTCACTTTTATAATTGGCTCCTGAACCTAAATCACTGTCTCCAAAATTTACAGTCACGCCACCGCCACCGCCGCCACCTTCTGCAAGTGCTACGTTGTTCTCCGGATTATACGGAGGCCAAAAACGTATAAAAAAAAGCAATACAATAATTACTGCATATATAGCAGTGGTGAGTAGTAATGATTTCTTTTGATCTGAAGAAATAGGGGAACTCATTTTAATTCTGATTTTGTAAGTGTATTAAATAAAAACGTTTAAAAGTACTAAAAATTGTTTAGAATGGAAGTGTGTGATTTGATTTAACCGCAAAGAGCGCAAAGAGTTTTTATACGAGACTTAATAGAACACAAAAGTTCGCAAAGCTATATTTATACAAAGTTTTACGAACTTAATATTTAGATTATAATTTAACCGCAAAGTTCGCTAAGGGTTTTATACGAGACTTAATAGAACGCAAAAAGTTCGCAAAGCTATATTTATACAAAGCTTTGCGAACTTAATATTAGATTTTGCTTACGTTACAAATGAAATAACTTAGCGTGCTTTGCG
>SEBM01000529.1 GCA_004296145.1 Flavobacterium sp. | reverse complement strand
AGATATAACAGAACAGTAGATGAAATTTATAATAGAGATGGAGGAATTTAAAATAAAAAAATGATAAAAAACCCATATTATATAGCAGAAATAACATCTAGCAGATGTTCTGTAGAATTTTCCTTAAATGGAATACCAAATTATAATCATTTTGAAGAAACAAATGTTGCGAGTACAGCGACTATTGAGTGGCCTATAAATCTTTTTATTTTACAAAATGGGCAACAAGACTTTGAATTAAAAATAATGCCATTGAAAAAAAGTGCTACCATTTTAGAAAAAGCACTTGTACGAATTAAAATTTTTAAAGCTGAAGCCATTGAAGAATATGTGCAACAAGAATTAGTTTCAGAAGAAATTGAAGTAACATTTACAGACAAAAAAGGACTTCCTACTTATATTATCAAAGGTAAATTTCATGCTGAACTTCCATTTAAGATTGAAGGATGGAAAAATTCTGTAGACTTATCTAAAGATGACAGAATATTTTTGTTTGAAGAAATAATTGCATGGAATCAAAAAATAGCAACAATCTATCAAACTTCTGATACTATCGGCTATCACAAAGCCTTTGAAAAGAGGGATTTTGAAATAAACCAATTAATGTATTTACCTCAAATGGAGGAAATGTCTTTTCATCCAAAAGACAAATATGTTGAATCCTTGCCAAATAATTTATACAAATTAGAATTGTATGCCAACGGCAAACTCGCTAGTGTACGGTTACCCTACGAATTACCAGGGTTTAGGTATAATCCAAATGTAAAAGACGAGGAGACAATGGGATTTAGTTTAAATATATATTTTCATAGAAGAGAAAAAGGAGAACTCTTGGAAATTATAAGATAAAAAGAAACCTATTACATGGATGAGACAAAGTAATAATAGGAAAGCGATTATTAACAAGATGTCAATTCCTTTAACCAAAGTATATGGTTTTAAAATTGAAAAAAAACTATGCGGTTCTTATCACTATTACATAGAAGCTAGTTTATCGGGGAAAAGAGATCTCAAAAATAAAACTGGGCTCTATGTAAAAGGATGGTGCGAACCCAAAATTGTGAGCAGCAAATGGTGTACTAAAAATGATGGTTTAGATGAACGTTCCCGTGAATATTCTTTTGGTGAAAATATATATCTTGGTTTAGATACAGAAGGAATTAATGGGAGCTTTGTAACAGTAGAATTATATAGGTTGAATGATGAAGTTACTCTGGATAAAGTAAAACAGTGGATTACAAATAAAAAATATGATCCTACAAAAGATGATAAAATAGCAAAAATTTTTGAAAAACAAGCATGGGTAATTGATGGAGAGATAAATACAGATTTTACTATTCGACCTTTGAGAAGATGGAAACAAATTTTATGTGAAAATAAGAGATGGCAAAAACTATATTTCAGATTATCATGGCGACTATATTCATGCTCGATATCTAAAAGTAAAAAATAAGACTGTTCCCATAAAGACAAATATAGAAATTCTAAATAATAATGCTCCAGTAAAAACAGGAGAACCTGATAAAAAACCGGACAAAATATCTACTTGTAAATTCAAAGTAGTTAAGATTACTGAAAGAAATAAAACGATAGATTTATTCAACGAAGGTAAATTCATTACCAAGATGGATCCCAACAATAAGTTTGAACGTAAAGAATATATTCATTATGATTTCAACAAATGGAATATCCGTTCAGATGCCAAACCTAAATTGAGTGAGATAGCAAAATTCCTTACAGAACTTATGCCTTATGTACCAGTGGAATTGGGCTCTCATACGGATATAAGAGGTACCGACTAATATAATCAAGTTCTGTCTGAAAAAAGAGCAAAATCCGTTGTAGATTATCTTATAGAAAAAGGTGTGAATCCCAATAGGATATGGGCGAAAGGATATGGAAAAAGCAAACTTATTTTTCACGGAGAGAATATTTCAGAACAGATGCATGAGCAAAACAGAAGAACTACTATTAAATTTTTGATTAGTGAAAAAGAAGCTCGCCCTATTCAATACTCTATGATAGCTCCTAATCATGAGAGTCCTATGCAAATAAGTCTCGCCATAAATGGCGTTTCTAGAAAAGGATGTTATCACAGACCCAAAATACATCCCGATAGTATAAAAACAATAGATGGGTTTAAACGAGGGTCTGATTTTAAGCTTAAAGTAGGAAAAGATACAAAGGGGGCAGATAATTTGATAAACTATAATGTGTTTTCGGAGAGTCCTGCAATAGGTGGTTTTTTAATGTCTTTTTTTACGGGGAGTTCTTTTATGCATAAATTTTTTATAAACTCATGTGCATATTATTCGGTTACAGATAAACCAACTATACTTATATGTACATACCCCGATGCTGTATTTACCCAGAATATTAGGATGAGTTATAAAGATTCCTATTTTTGGAACAATGTGCCTGTTGAACTTGTTGACAATTTTAAATGGCTTGATGAAACGGTAGCATCTGTAAAGAACAGTCTCAGTAATCTACAAATTTTTTCAGAAAAAGAAATAAAGGAAACATCTGAGAAAATATTTGATTTTATCTACGAAGAAACCCACAAATTTGCTTTGGGACTACACTTTATCTACAATTTTGGAGACATAGAAAAAAGAACATCCCCTTCAAAGACATATGATTATACCAGAGAATACCGAAATGCTACAGCAGTTGCATTGGTTATTATGTATCTTATAGAAATTGCTATTATTCTTTTGGTAATATGGTTTACACGTGGTAAAGGTGCTTTTGGAAGAATTAAATTTCGTTTCTCTGGTACTCAGAATCGGTCAAAAGTGGGACTCGATTTGATGAATGCGACAACTTTGCCTTTCCATATGTTTGCTGCTTCGATCAACTTTTTCCGTTTGGCATTTGCGGCTTCACCATCCGCTTCAAGCGATGTCTCCAGTGCCTCAGCAATGGAATCAGGGAC
>SEBM01000528.1 GCA_004296145.1 Flavobacterium sp. | reverse complement strand
TTGTAGCGTTTGTATTATCTTCGTCGTTAGCTTAACATAATGATAATATTAATAACAATAATGCTATCAATTTTGACATAGCTAAATAAGTGTTTTTTAACTCCACCAGTTAATTAGCGCAAAACAAAACTAAAATTTATCGGTTTTAACGGCTGATAAATACACAAAACAACTGAACATCAAAAACTTGAATACGACCATATCCCCGGTAATTAATTATATTGAAGATAATTCGATATTTGGTAATATGCCCAAAATATCAATTATCACCGTAAACCTAAACAACTTATCTGGCTTACAAAAAACCGTAAAAAGCATATTAAGCCAGACATTTAAGGAATTTGAATTTATTATAGTTGATGGGAATAGCACCGACGGAAGCAAAGAATATATACAGGAAGTAAGTGAAAACCTTTCTCAATGGATAAGTGAACCCGATAAGGGAATCTACAACGCCATGAACAAAGGAATTAGGATGGCAAAAGGCGAATATCTTTGTTTTTTGAACAGTGGAGACATATTTTTGGATAACAGTACCCTTGAAAAGGTACATAGCAAATTAAGCGAGGAAGCTGACATTTATTATGGTGATGTAGTCTGGGACCAAGTAAATAAAAAAAGAATAATACCTGCTCCAAAGAAACTTTCCTATCCATTTTTATTAACGCACAACGTAAATCATCAATCTTGTTTCATAAAAAAAACGCTATTTGATGATATTTTTTACTACAATGAAAATTTCCATATCATCTCTGATTGGGAATTTTTGATTTATGCTGTATGCAAAAAGCAAATCCCTACAAAACACCTTGAAATGACAGTAAGCGTGTACGATGCGTCTGGAATTTCTAGTGATGTTAAAAACAAAAAAGCAATTTGTGCAGATAGGCGTTCAGTAATAGAAAAACATTTCCCTCTTTTTGGATTTGACTCTGAAGAAGTGGCTGTATTGTTTGAGAAACGAGGCATTCAGTTTTTGCATATTAAGAAATACAAGTTTGCCTATAGGATGTTAAAATGGTTTATGAGTTTATTAATGGTATTTCTACCCAAAAACCAAGACTAAGACTTTATGAAGGTTTTATTTGATCATCAGATGTTTTCTAGACAACGTTATGGTGGGATATCAAGGTATTTCGCGAATATCTATCAGTCTATACAAAACTCAGAGAATATCCAAGCCAATATTTCTGTATTACATACAAAAAACCATTACATTGAAAACTTCCCCGGCATTCTAAATAACTGGGCAGGCAATGTACTATTAAGTAAGCCATCTAGAAATTACAAATGGAATAAACAATATTCGAAATATTTAGTAAGCAAAAACAACTTTGATGTTTTTCATCCAACGTATTTCAACCCATATTTTTTAAAGCATCTAAAAAAACCTTTCGTTTTAACTATTCACGATATGATTTATGAGGCATTACCTCACTATTTTCCATCGAATGATGCATTGCCTTACCATAAGAGGCTATTAATGGAAAGAGCTGAGAAAATAATCGCCATTTCTGAAGTTACCAAAGTTGATATTTTAAAATATAGTAATATTAACGAAGATAAGATCCAAGTTATACATCATGGCATAGATTTAGACAACCTAAACTATCAAGATGTATCAAATTTGCCTGAAAACTATATTTTATTTGTCGGCGACCGAGAGAAATACAAAAACTTTCACCTACTGGCGGAAGCATTCAAGGCGGTTTCATTAAAAAATCCTCATATAAAACTGGTTTTAGCAGGTGGTGGAGCTATAACATTTGGCGATTCGGAATTTTTAAGACGGCACAACATCCTCGAAAAGACAATTCAAATTTCGGCAACCGACGAGCAACTAAACACCATTTATAAAAAGGCAATATGCTTTGTATACCCTTCGCTTTATGAAGGTTTCGGTCTTCCAATTTTAGAGGCTTTTAAAAATGATTGTCCGGTTTTACTAAGCAACTGCAGTTGCTTTGAGGAAATTGCAAGAGACGCTGCTCAGTATTTTGATGGACAATCTTTACCATCTTTGGTATCAAAATTAGAACTAATTATTGAAAGTGCGTCAACTAGAGAAAAGTTAGTAATTAAAGGTAGAGAAAAATTACTCGCATATCCAATCGACAAGTGCATTTCAAAAACGATAGACGTTTACAAAAGCATTTAATTTTTTCATTATCACAAAGTGTTAATCGCTTTTACGCTGGCAAAAATTTAGATTAAAAATTTAAATTTGTGATTTAGTCAACAGTTAAAAGACCAGTCATATATACCCAATCCATAAACAAATGCCTACAAAGCAAGTATTATTTTTTTTTCCTGAAAATCCGTTCTCAAATCGTGCAGGAAATACTACGCGTGCAAAAAAGAACATCACTATATTAAAAAACCTCGGTTGTAACATAGATTTGGTTGGCTATAAAACTGTATACGAATACATGGGTGATAGCCTTGAATATGACCGAACACTAATCGACAATCATTTTTTAATCGAGAAAAAGCCAAACGCACCGATAATCTCGCATGTATACTGGAGATATAGATGGCTTAAACTGATCGGTAAAAAAAACAAATACAATTCTATGTTGAATCTATACGCAAAGCAGAATTTTGAAGATATTCTTAAGGCAAAAAAATACGATTGTATTGTAATTAACTACGAAATGTGGAGTGGCCTTATTGATAACGATTTAACTAAAAACACATTAAAGGTTATAGATACCCATGACTGGATTACTTTGAATGAGTTTTTCAAAGACCAAAACTTGAATGTGGGAGAGCGATTTAACGAGGAAATTAAAAACTTAGACAAATTTGATAAGGTTATTACAATATCTAACGATGAGCATTTCGTATTTAAAGGATTTTTAGGCGAAAAGGTAATAAATATTCCTCCTTCTTTTCCAATTTCTATTTCAGAAACCCCTAAAAAGAAATGGGATTTAATGTT
>SEBM01000527.1 GCA_004296145.1 Flavobacterium sp. | reverse complement strand
AGAAAAAATTTTAAAAAACAATCTTAGTAGATTAAAATTTAAATCCACAATTATAATTGGTACTTAATATAAAATGATATTTTTACGAATCAAACATATAAGCCATTCTATAAGAGTTATTGCCAGGATTTAATGTCGAAGTTTTTTTTAAAATAGTATCCATAAAATTATAATTCATGTCTTTACTGATTCTCTTTGCAAGTATTGTTTTATTATTGCTTTTGATTTCAGGTGCTAAAATCAATGCTTTTATCGCCTTAATTGTCACTTCTTTTTTTGTAGGTATTTTTAAAGGAATGCCATTTCAGGATTTAATAAATTCTATTCAGACCGGAGTAGGAAGTACTCTAGGATCTCTGATTTTAATAATATCTTTTGGAGTCATTTTAGGAAACATACTTTCAGACAGCGGAGCCGCTCAACGAATTAGTTCTGTAATGATTAGGTCTTTTGGCGAAAAACATATCAAATGGGCCATGATAATCACAGGATTCTCCGTTGGAATCTCCATGTTTTATAATGCCGGATTTATTATCTTGATTCCGATGGTTTTCGCTGTAGCGAAAAGTACAAAGCAACGGATTATTTATTTGGGTATTGCCATGGCTTCGGCACTTTCCATAACACACGGTTTTTTGCCACCGCATCCCGGCCCAACTGCAATTGCGGTTATTTTTAAAGCCAATATTGGCAAAACACTTCTTTATGGATTATTAGTGGCGATTCCGGCACTTCTTATGGCAGGAATTGTTTTTCCGGAATTCATTAAAAAGATTAATAGTTTTCCTCCAAATGGTTTATTTGAAAGCAAAACATTCACAGAAGTCGAAATGCCTTCTTTTAAAATCAGTATTCTCACAGCAATAGTTCCTGTGTTTTTAATGGCAACAGCTACTTTTAGCGAATTAGTATTGCCCGAAGAAAGTGAACTGCGTGCTATTTTACTTTTTATAGGAAGTCCGACAACTGCGATGCTGGTTGCTGTACTTTTTGCTGTTTTTACGTTAGGTATTTTCAGAGGAAGGAAAATGCAGGATATTATGGATAAATCAGGTACAGCGTTGAGTGCTGCTACCATGATTATTTTGATAATTGGTTCAGGCGGAGCTTTTAAACAAGTTTTGATTGACAGCGGAATAGGAACAGATTTAAGTCAGGTGTTTGAGAAATCCTCACTTTCGCCTTTGTTTTTAGGATGGCTTATTGCGACAATAATCAGAATTGCTTTGGGATCTGCCACCGTTGCCGGATTGACTGCAGCAGGTATTGTGCAGCCCTTGATAGCAACAACGGGTGTAAGTCCCGAATTAATGGTGCTTTCTATAGGCGCCGGAAGTTTAATGTGCTCGCATGTGAATGATACAGGATTCTGGATGTTCAAGGAATATTTCGGAATCAGTGTTTCGGACACTTTTAAAACCTGGACGGTTATGGAAACCATTATTGGTGTAATGGGATTAATAGGAGTATTGATACTGAATATATGGATCAAATAAAAAAAGAATTATTTTATATAGGAATTGATATTGGAACCACGGCAACAAAAGCGGTTTGTTTTGATATAACAGGAAATGTAATCAAAGAGATTTCACATGGCTATGCCATGCATCATCCAAAACCCGATTGGAGCATTCAATATCCACAGGAAATTTTAGATACGGTATTACAATGTATAACTGAAATCACAAAAGACATTCATCCTGAATTTATTAGTTTCAGTTCTGCCATGCAAAGTATTATTGCAATTGATGAAACCGGAAAACCACTCACAGATGCAATTTTATGGGCAGACAGCAGAGCAGCTGCAATAGCTGATGAACTTAAAAATACTGAAAAAGGAAAGGTTTTTTATAAAAAAACAGGAATTCCGATTCATCCTTTTTCACCCATGACCAAAATTGCGTGGTTTAAAGAATTTGATAACGAAATTTTTTCTAAAACCTATAAATTTATAAGTATAAAAGAATACGTCTGGCATCATCTTACCGGAGAATATGTTATTGATAGTTCAATGGCTTCGGGAACAGGATTACTTAATATAAATACTTTGCAATGGGATGATGAAATTCTTGATTTTTTGCAAATCAAACCCAAACAGCTTTCCACAATTTGCGAAGTGACACAGCAAAGAAAAGGTCTTTCAGATAATTTTCTGTATATAATCGGTGGCGGCGATGGCCCTTTGGCTAATCTTGGTACCGGAGCGATGAAAGAGGATTTTATGGCGCTGACCATTGGCACAAGCGGAGCGGTACGATTACCAATAGACAAACCTTTTCTTGATGCGCAAATGCGGACGCAATGTTATCATTTGCATGGAAATCAATATCTTTCTTTGGGAGCTGTCAACAATGGCGCTATTATTTTGCAATGGCTAAAAGAGACTGTTTTAAAAACAACTGTTTCCTACGAACAACTTTTTGAAGACGCAGAAAAAATCCCTGCAGGTTCAGAGGGATTACTTTTTGTACCTTATTTGTTAGGAGAAAGAGCCCCGATTTGGGATGCATCTGCAAAAGGATCTCTTTTGGGAATGCAAATTATTCACACACAGGCGCATTTGGTTAGGGCAACTTTAGAAGGCATTTTGTTTGGATTATTTCAAATTACAGAAATTTTATTGCCCGATCCTCAAAAAAGAAACGAAACGACTATTATGGCCAGTGGCGGTTTTGGAAAAAGCGAGTTATGGCTGCAAATTGTAGCGGATATTTTCCAAATGAAAGTACAGACCTCACAGACTATCGAAGGTTCCGCATGGGGCGCTGTTTTGATAGGTTTGCAATCAATAGGAATTACTGCAGAAAATCAAAACAAATCAGGGAAAACCTTTTTTCCTAATCTGAATAATAAAGAGGTTTATGCAACGTCTTATTCTAAATTTAGTAAAGTCTATAATTTGCTTAAAGAGCTTTAATAAATAAAATGTTGAGGTAATTATTTGCGGAAATATA
>SEBM01000526.1 GCA_004296145.1 Flavobacterium sp. | reverse complement strand
CAAAAATTATTTAACCGAATTGTCCCACTCTGTAAGTTCCGGGAGTGTTAGAAAAAGCAATATTAATACGGTTCCAGGTATTGATTGTAGAAATGGCAAGTGTTAGGTCGATTAATTCCTCTTCAGTAAATTCAGCTTTTGCAATGTTGTAGATTTCGTCAGGAACGTCGCAGGCATTTACCGCTTCTGCGAAGGCAAGAGCCGCTCTTTCGCGTTGCGTAAAATAAGGGGTTTCTCTCCAGGCACTTAAACCAAACAAACGCTGTGTAGTTTCACCATGCGCAATCGCTTCTTTTGAGTGCATGTCTAAACAATATGCACAATTGTTGATTTGTGAAATTCTGAAATCAACCAACTCCATAAGAGATCTTTCGATTGTTGATTTTTTTAAATAACCGCTAATTCCAAATAAAGTACTTAACGCTTTTTGACCTTTTTCGAATACATTAATTCTAGTTTCCATGTTGTATAATTTTAAATGTTATACCCTAATGACAACTGAACTTTCAGGATTGGACAAAAAAATGAAAATAATTTTATTTTTTTTAAAGAAAAACAACAAACTGAGTATTTACAGGCTTTCGCAGTATAATAAAATTTTATAAATTTAATATCAAATCTATTTTCTCTGCAAGTTCTTTTGACAATGAAGGCTGATTATTAAAACTATTTGTCATTGTCCAGGGCGTAAGTTTTCCGTTTTCAATGATTTCTTTCTTCGAATAAACCATTTCAAAATAGATGTTCATATCTATTGACTCAGTTGATGAAATTTTACTTTTATATTCTGCCGCATGATCTTCATAATAATATCGTGACTTTTTCAAATCAGGATATTTTTCCAGCAAATAATCATTTAAAGAATATCTCGGCCCGTCACCTTTGTATAAATCCTCAGAAAGAATAGGCGTGATTAAAAGTTTCTTTACATTTTGTTTTAATGATTTATAATCTGCCGAAGTGGTAGAAAAATCTCCCTGAGAAATTTGCCCTTTTTGAGATAACCTTCTGATTACCGAAAGACGCACATAATCGTCCTTGATTTCAATTACTTTAAAAACAAAATAATAAGTAGTAGAACTTTGGCTTCCGTTAGAACCTCTTTGTTTGCTAAAAATAAAACTTCCAACCTGCAATTGATGTTCTTTGCTGTTGATTGCTTTTTTCCACATATAAGGCTTGTAAACTATTTGTCTGAGAATAAAAAAAACGGCTAAAGCTATTAGGGCAGATATTAAAATTGTTTTCATTTGTTTTTAAAGTAAAAGAAGCGTTGCTATACAAATATCATTAAATATAAATGATTTTAAACATTCTGTCTCATTAAAAAACATAAAAAGCCTCCACATAATGAAGGCTCTTTTCGCTTTATTTTTTGTTTGAAAATATAAAGAATGAAAACACATTCGAAACCAGTCCGGCAACGAGCCAGGAGCGCATCCAGAAAAATAAAAAATTAGATTTGTCTGCACAATTTATGCTCGCCAGAGTAAAAGTGATAAAAAATGTGGTAGTCAGATTTTGGAGAAATTGTGTTACATGCTTTCTCTTGTACAATCCGGCAATTTTCATTTTAATTCAAATTAATGAGCTGTGGACCAAATTCTTCGTAGAAAATATTTTCCTGATTTACGTTCAGGTTAATAAGTGCTTCGTATTGCGTTTTGATAAACATTTCAGGACCACAGATATAAAATTTGGCTTCGTCTAATAAAATGGCTTCTTTACATTTATGCAAATCGACGCGGCCTTTTATAATTTGGTTTGAAGTTTCGTCATGACTTTCTACGGTATCATAAAACGTAAAAGTTTCCAGATGCTGCGCTTCTTTTTTAATATCAATAATTTGGTTTTTAAAAGCGTGAACCGATTCATTTCTGCAACCGTGAATCCAGATTGTTTTTTTGTTTTGAATAGAATTCAGATTCGTTTCAAGCATGCTTAACATAGGAGTAAGGCCAACGCCTCCGCTAATTAATACCAACGGATTTTGTGAATCTTTTTCTAAATGGAATAATCCTGCCGGTGATGAAATCGAAATGACATCGCCTTCTGATTTTGAATGTAACGTATTGGAAACATATCCAGAAGGATTTGGCGCAATACCGCTTTCTCTTTTTACAGAAATCCTGTAATATTCAGCATTTGATGCACTGGATAAACTATATTGTCTTGGCTGTAAAAGATCTAATTCCGGAACGAAAACCTGAACGCTGATAAATTGTCCGGCATGATAATCGGCAATTTCTTTTCCGTCTTCGGGATAAAGATAAAATGATTTTATTTCCGTTGATTCCTGTACAATTTTTTTGATGACAAATTTTCTCCAGCCGTTCCAGCTTCCTGATTTTGCTGCATTTTCGTCATATAAACCTTTTTCAAGATCAATCATAATTTGCGCAAGCTGATAAAAAGCAATTGACCATGCATGAAGAATTTCGGGAGTTGCCGCTTCGCCCACAACTTCGCCGATAGAAGCAATAAGATGGGTTCCGACAATTTTATATTGATCAGGCTGAATGTTCAGACTTCTGTGTTTGGTTCCGATTCCTTTCAAAACTCCGATTAAAACGCCTGGGTCATCAATGTTTTCTGCGTAAGCCAAAACCGCATTTGCCAAAGCCGATTTTTGTCTTCCGTTGGCCTGATTTCCCATATTGAACATATTTCGCAATTCGGGCTGTGCCTTAAACATTCTGGCATAAAAATAATTGGTCAGGTCTTCACCGCTTTCTCTTAAAATTGGAATGGTAGCTTTGATAAGCTCTTTCTGATAAGTATTCATTTTGTGATATTTATATTAGGATTTAAATGTGGATTATAAATTACTACGAGGCTAAGGTGTATAAATAAGCGAGGAAAGTATAATCTATCGAATGAAAAACTTCTCGCCGAAAATATTATTTGATCTTTCGAAAGTATAGAACTTCGAGCTTTTTTTTCAAATTTAAATTTA
>SEBM01000525.1 GCA_004296145.1 Flavobacterium sp. | reverse complement strand
CACTTACCTCTTCTAAAAACAGTTTAAGCTCTTCATTAAAATAATTAATGTAAAGGTCTAATTCTTTGATAAAAAAGTTAGGTCTTTTCACTTTGTCTAATAAATCTATTTTCCCATAAATATGACCAACCATTTCATCTAACGAATAAATTCTGTTAAAATAAGCCAAATTTGGTCCCGGACAAATAGCAACAGCTTTACTTTCTTTAGGTTTTAAAATACCTATACTTTGGTATGTTGAACTGCATAAACCTTCGCACAAACAAACTTTTTCAGTTATTCTTTCTAACTGCTTTTCGTAAGTTGCAATTGGTAGCTCCTTTGTTTTTAACTCCTCTATTTTTAATGTCTGATACTTTCTAGAAGCAGTACAAATTGGCTCAGTAGTAAATTCGGTATTGGTGCAGAGGTACTTTTTTGTACATGGACTTCCAGGTCTACCTTTTTTAATACGTTCTATCCGCTGTAAATCTATCCCGCTATTTTTAAAATTATTAAAAAGTACGCCTAAAGGAGATGAATTGCTCACGAAAAAAGAATCCTCATTTGCATTCATCAAGCTCTGTAAAGTTTTTTCATCTACATTGGTAGCACTTGGAACTAGTAAAAATGGGCTGCCCCATCCTATAGAGTTAAGCTGATAATGTTTTAGTAAAAACTCATTTTCTACAGCTGTACCTACACCACCTTGAACACTTAATCTTTGTTCAGGTAAGCCAATTTCTTCAAATCCTTTATCAAGCAATGCTGATGTATACATTTCAAAAAGTTCGTTTGTCATTTGATCTTTCATTTGCTTAAACTCTTCTAAAATGGGACCTAACAAATATCCCGCAGTTGCGAAAGCATGACCGCCACAATTTAAGCCGCTTTCTACCCTAAATTCTGATACCCATATTCCTTTTTTTGCCAAAAATTTAGCCTGTATAAATGCAGATCTAAAATCGCTCACTTTTAAAATGATTTTCTTATTGAGTTCACCATTTTCATTCGGAAAAAAATCATCAAATTGCTCAATGTAACTGTACAATCTGGCATTCATTCCGGCAGATAAAACCAAAGAAGAATTTAATCTACTATTGGCAAATCCACGTAATGCAATTAAGGCATCACTATTTTCATCTCCAGTAAAACTATTGCCATTTCTATGATTTACACGATCTACTTTAGACATGATATTAACATCTATTGCTCCCTTAACCATTTGTTTACGCAATAAATTTTGAAATATATGCTTTCGCTCGCCATCAGGATAATCCATCATTAAATCATAACCTTGTTTTAATTGAGAATTTTCTGGCAACATTTCAAAATACCTACAAAGTTCATTTCCTGCTAAAAAAGGCATTTTTTTTAATTCATCAAAATCTTGATCTACCATTCTATCTAACATATTTAGGTAGCAGGTAATTCTTCTTGCTCTACTGTTATCTTCCCTTTTTTCTATCGGGATGTATTCAATATCTCTACTATGATATGCCCTCATTCTTTCTATCAACTCATCATCAACAATAGAAACTACTGATGAAATGCCAAACTTTGCAACTTTTAAAGGTGTATCAATCGAGTAACCAAGACCTAATACCGGGATGTGAAATTTATGTATCATTAGTTTTTTGAGTAATAAAATATCCCAAAGCTATTGTAAGTGCTGTTTTCAGAAACGCTGTTTCATCATCTTAAAAAGTGATCTATATCACATCTAGAACATGAACTGATAGCTTTCATCAATAAATACTTTAATAATTAAGAACTTATCAGGCATTTTAAACGTTTATTAAAAAAAAATTAAACATGAAATTAACTTTAGAATTAGCAGAAAAAATTGCTGCAGCAGCCATACAAAAGGCTTCAGAAATTGGCATACCTATGAATATTGCCATTGTAGATGAAGGTGCAAACCTGAAAAGCTTCCACAGAATGGACAATGCCTGGTTAGGCTCTGTAGATATTTCTATCAAAAAAGCTAAAACTGCTCGCTTTTTTAATATGAATACAGGTGAAATAGGTAAACTATCACAACCTGGTCAACCACTATTCGGCATAGAACACTCTAACGGTGGTTTAATATCTTTTCCGGGTGGCGTTGTTTTAAAAAGTGGAGATGAAATTATTGGCGCAATTGGTGTTTCAGGTGGTTCGGTAGAGCAAGATCATGAAGTAGCATCGGCTGGTGCAGCAGCAATCTAAACATAACTAGCAATTCTTAAAAAGGCTTTTAATCTCATAGATTATAAGCCTTTTTTTATTGACACCAATTTAAAAAACTCATTACAGAAAGATATTATCATAAATATTTGGAAAGTAGAAAATTTGATATTTACTTTGAATTACAAAGCACTTTTAAATATGAATTTTACCTTTCGTCTATCTTACTTTTTATGGTTTTTGTTTTTGTTTGCCATTGAAGTTTTAATCGCTTTATTTACAGATAACTGGATTAGAGCATATTTTGGAGACTTTTTAGTTGTCATTCTGCTTTATTGCTTCATCATGTGTTTTGTAAACACAAATAAAAACATCGCATTAATTGGTGTATTACTTTTTAGTTATCTGGTAGAAATGCTTCAATATTATAAATTTGTTGAAGTTATCGGATTGCAAAACTATCCGATTGCCAATACGCTGATCGGCAATTCATTTTCTTGGATAGATATGTTGATGTATACATTAGGCGTTTTATTTGTGGCAATTATTGAGCAATTAAATTCATCATCAATTTTTTTAATAAAACCTAAAAGGATAACAAATGGATAATTTTGTAGCAAATCACTCTATAGTTAGAAAAATTTGGAGTAATCCAGATGTTGTATTATTTATTTTTGCTGGTGCCGCTGCACAGTTTAGCGTAAATAAAGCAGTAGATTGGCTTTATTTTACAGGCAAACTTCCAAATGATCCATTAGGAAGACTATTTTCTACTGTAGCTTATGCACAAAAAATCGTCTTTTCTACTACCGAGA
>SEBM01000524.1 GCA_004296145.1 Flavobacterium sp. | reverse complement strand
CAATAAGAATAAATTGACCGACATCATTAGAGATTTTAAAAAATACACGGCTACAAAAATCGTAGATGCAATAGCTAATAATGCTACCGAAAGTCGAAAAAATTGGCTTTTATGGTTATTGAAAAATGATAATGAGATTAATTTCTGGCAAGAAGGTTATCATGGAGAAGAAATATTTACTTTAGAATTTTTTGAAACAAAATTAAATTACATGCATCAAAATCCTGTTAAAGCAGGCATAGTTGAAAAAGAAGAAGAATATTTATATAGCAGTTGTGGAGATTACTATGGCATTAGAAAAGGAAAACTGGATTTGATTATAGAATACGGAATTTGATTTATTGCTTCTTTTGCGTGTGATTTGTGAAGGGAAAAATAGTAGAAAGAAGATTATTATTGGGATTGCAAATCCCTGTTATCTGTCATTCGAGATGCGCTGCACTTAACATCTCGAATAGCAACGATAGCTACGGTTTTAATTCTATTTAAATCTTTGCTTATAATTAAGACGATAAGCAATAGTATATTAGACACATATCATAAAAAAATCACTCTTAGATTGGCAGAAAGTTTATCAGCGTAAATTTTCGTAACTTTAAATAAAAAATCATGGAAAAAATTTTTTCTGCTCAAGAGTTAATAAGCTTATCCGCCCAATCGATCAGTGATACACACATTCCTGATTTAAAATTAGGCTTTGATTCATTTTGGTTCAAAGATAATTTATATTTTTATTGGGTTAAGTCAATTGAGGGTGACAAGGTTCAAGTATCAATAAAGTACAATGAAGATTTGAGACTTTCATCTACTGTTTCTAACAACCACTTTAATTCCATTGCATTCAAACGTGATTTAAGTGTAAATCTTTAGTTGTTTTAAAGACTATTTTGAGTTCACGTATAAGTTAAAAATATGTTCTTGCGAGTTTATAACTCGTACCTAAAACTCTATTCCCTCTCCAAATAACGATCTATCAATCTACCAACATCTTCAACTTCCTTATTCTCTTCTAAAATTGGTTCATCGGTTTTGTAATCTATGCGCATCCATTTTTTGTTTCGGTTGCGTAAAATCTGCATGTATTCAGCATCAAACTTAAATATGGTAAAAGTACCTTCTTCCTCAGGTATAACTTCGTATATAATTCCGTTTACTTTTATAAAAAATGATTTCTCCATAATTAAACTTTGTGTTGTAAGTTAGCTAAATCTGTTTCTTCTAACACCATTCTTCTCGAAGATTTATCATTGCGATAGCCCCATTTGATTAGCCTAATTTTGCCTTCAGTAATTTCTAGCCCCGTAATATCTCCATCGCTAAAGCAACAACAGCCTGCATTAAAATAGTTAGGTTTATCGGCTGTGAAAGACGGTATCTCAGCTCCCATAATCTTTTCCTTTTTTAGCTGTGCCAATAATTTTTCTTCTTCAACATTGTCATTAGCTTTTCTTGCAGCATCAAGCTTGATATAAATCCTTTCTACATGCGTTAAAGAATTAAATACAGGTTGGTGTGTATGACCAGTAATTAAAACCGATTGCTGAGCTGCAGCCCATTCGTACATCAATTGGTTGTGTACCGTTTTAAGCTGGTTACTAAACGCTGGTGTATTTGGGTTAATGCGCAAATAAGCCTGTAAAGGTGCCCAAACTCGAGATACAAACCACTTACTAAACCAATTCCCATCACTGGCTACATCGCCTTGATGGCCGTGGGTTAAAAATATAGAAAGCGGCTGATCTGTAATTGTGGTTGTTAAAATTATGCCTTCAAATACTTTTAGCTTTTCTCCGTAAATTTTTTCTAATTGATAAGCTGCTAAAGGATCATTATCCCAATACAAATCATGATTGCCGAAGATTTTTACAAAGGCTTTTCGCATTAAAAATTCAGTTTCAATAGTAAATGACGACTTATTGTGCTTTTTTACAGCATCCAAAGTATTTTCCCAAAGCTCTTCGCTGTCTCCTAAACTAATAAAGGTAAATTGTTGTTGGTTATAATAATTTAGCGCTGCTTGATAATTATTTGCTGCGTAGCCAAAATCATCTGCAAAATTTCTGGCGCCTTTATGCTGATCCGAAAAAATGATAAAATTATCGTTTTCAGTAAAATTAAGCGTTAATCCTCTCTTTCCAGGATTTTTTTGAATTTCATTAAATAGCTTTGATAATGCATCATGTACCCTTTTCTTTTGTGGGCGTGATGAATACTTATTGGCCATCCTGATCACAAAACCACTTAGTAATTTCTGTAAAATTTTACGCATTTATCCTGCTAAACTAAGTGCTTGTAAAAACTATTCCTCTTCTTCTTCATCCTCATCAACCGGAGGATTTTCAAGATATTCGGTAATTAATTTTCCAATTTGGTTAATTTCCTCGTCAAAATCAAATTTAGGCAAACCTGTTACGCTATCTAGTTTTAACCATTGTTCTGCGGTATCTTTTTGTATATGAGCGTATTCGCTTCCATCCTTAAAAACCACATAAGTATCATTTCCTTCTGGAAAAATCGCGTAATTTATTGGTCCAATTTCTAAATCAAATGGTTGTTGCATATTGTTGTTTACTCTTTTAAATCTTTAAGTTTTTTAATAAATGTTAGAAATTCTTTACTAGCATAATTTGCTGCTCCAACACCATTCATAGCAATTCTGCCTTTTTTATCAAACACAATGGTTGTTGGTAAAGAGCCTGCAAATATGTTTTTAGGGATATCACTCGCAAAAGTATACACCTTAAATTTATAACTTTTTCTGTTCAGATAAGCCTGAGCTTTTGGAAAATCACTGTCAGCATCAATCATTAAAAAAACTACCTCTTCGTCGTTTTTATACTGCTCGTAAAATTTGTTGATGGAAGGCATTTCGGCCAAACAAGGTGGGCACCAGGTAGCCCAAAAATTTAGAAAAACAATTTTACCTTTTAAATCTGCAAGGCTTAGCACATTTCCTTTTACAT
>SEBM01000523.1 GCA_004296145.1 Flavobacterium sp. | reverse complement strand
ATGATTAACTGTCTGAATACGTTCTGATTTGACCTGCTCCTTTTCTTTTCCAAAATCACTTTTATCAAAGTTTGTCAAGGCCAGAACACTGGTTAAGGCAACAATCAATATCTGTAAAACATTTGTCTTCTGCATGAGTTGTCTTTTTTTAGTTATACTTGTCAATTAATTTAATCTTACAAAAAATATTTAATAGCTTCAGTATTGATTTTTTTTCTTTTTGTAAGAGTACTTAACCATTTTGCTATTAACTACTTTTTTATACTTATGTTATAATAGCACTTACGTAAAAGGTTTTCTTTTGGTTTTAAAAAAAGTAAAAAAAAAGTTATTTTTTTATAGATTCCTTATTTTACTGAGGTTGGCGTTGCAAAAAAAAATACGTTTTTAATAAAAAAAATCATTTATCTTTATCTCTGGGTAATAAAAGAACGTTTTAAAAATTTTGTTTAAGCTTAAAATCACAATCTATGAGTCAAGAAGAATTATTAGTATTAATTAACAAGAAAGACGAAAGAGCTTTTACACATTTGTACGATATGTACTCTAAAAGTTTATTCTCAGTTATTAATGTCTTAATTAAAAACCGCGAAGAGGCTGAAGATGTTTTGCAGGAAGTTTTTGTCAAAATCTGGAAAAATATCGATTCGTATAATGAAAGTAAGGGCAGATTTTACACCTGGATCCTTAATATAGCTAGGAATACGTCGATTGACAAGCTGAGATCCAAAAATTTTAATAACAGTCAAAAAAACCTTTCTTCAGATAATTTCGTAAATCTGTTAGATGACAGTAATAAATTAGTTAATAGAATTGATACTATTGGTATACAAGAATTTGTAAAAAAGCTGAAACCTAAATGTATTGAGATTATAGATTTATTATTTTTCAAAGGATATACCCAACAAGAAGCTTCAGAAGAATTGGCAATGCCACTGGGAACTATCAAAACACAAAACAGAAACTGTATTAACGATTTACGTAATTATTTAAAAATATAATGGAAGCACAAGAATATATAGAATCAGGAATTCTCGAATTGTATGTTTACGGTTTATTAACCGAAAAGGAAAATTTGGAAATTGCCGAACTGGCAAAAAACAACCCTGAAGTAAATGAGGAAATTATTTCGATAGAAAAAGCGATTGTAGCTTTGTCATCAAGTTTCTCCCCTTTTCATTCAGTAGCAAATTTCGAGAAAATTAAAGCCCGTTTAGAATTGAAACACGGCAAAGTAGTCGATATGAAACCAGCATCAAACTGGACACAATATGTTGGCTGGGCTGCTGCTGTTCTTTTACTTCTTGGACTTGGATATCAAACTTTAGAATTGACTAAAACAAAAGATGCAATTTCTACAGTTGGTACCGAAAAAAATAAAATAGAAAGAGAGTTTGCGTACTTAAACCAGCAAAACAAAGAAACAGAAAAAAATCTGACTATCGTAAGAGATATCAAAAACACAGGTGTTACACTTGGCGGTCAGGCTGTTTCTCCAACATCTTTTGCAAAAGTGTATTGGAATAAGGATACAAAAACTACTTATATTGATGCCGCGGGTCTGCCAAAACCTCCAAAAGGAATGGTATATCAGGTTTGGGCTCTTAAACTTAGTCCTGTACTTACACCAACAAGTATTGGTTTATTGAGTGATTTTGAAGGTAATAATCAAAAAATCTTCGCTGTTGACCAGACTGTATCTGCAGAAGCATTTGGTATTACACTTGAGCCTGCCGGCGGAAGTCTTACACCAACAATGGAGCAGTTATATACTTTAGGAAAAGTTTAAAACCTAACTATTTCAAATATTCAAAACGCATATTAATTTATTTAATATGCGTTTTTTTATTATTTTTAACTCACTAACAATCAAAACCTAACCATGAACGGAACATTACTTTTAAGAATAGCTGTCGCTATAATTCTCTTAACGCATTCTGTCTTCGGAATGTTTGATAACGGAATCAATGATTTCGGGAATTTATATCTTAATCAGATTGGCTTTGCTCCTTTTGGAGTTTTGATTGCATGGTTAATCAAACTATCCCATGTCATTGCTGCTGTACTTTTGCTTCTGAATAAGTATATTAAATTAGCCGGATTTGTGACCATTTTTGTCCTTATTATGGGAATTGTTTTAGTTCATTTTAAAGAAGGCTGGTTTGTAGTTGGCGGTGGCAGAAACGGTATGGAATATAACTTTTTATTGATTTGCGTTCTGGTTGCCATTATGTTTCCTGACGGTTTTAAGAAAAACAAAATCACATAATTGATTTACAGTACTTCTTTATAAAATTAAACATTTTAAAGAAATGGAGATAACCTGCAAAAATTGTAATCAGATTTATCAAGGTAATTATTGTAATAATTGCGGGCAAACTGCCGATACACACAAAATAAACTGGCATTTTTTGTGGCATGACATTCAGCATGGTTTATTACATTTTGATGAAGGAATTCCGTATTCTGTAAAACAATTATTTACAAGACCCGGGCATTCTATCCGGGAGTTTATTGAAGGAAAACGTGTCAGACATTTTAAACCTTTATCGTTAGTAGCAGTTTTGGCGGCACTTTATGGCTTTTTGTGGCATTATTTTCATATCAATTTATTTGAAAATAATGAAGATGCAAAAATAGACTGGATAAAGTTTAACGAATGGACTTCTACTCATTTTGCATGGGTAACCATTGCAACTATTCCGCTTTTTACATTAGGAACCTATATTTGTTTTAGAAAGCAGGGTTATAACTTTGTCGAATATTTTGTACTCAATACTTTCAAAGCTTCTCAAAAACTTTTCGTTTCTATACTTCTGTTCCCGCTCCTTTATTATTTCGACGGAACTTCTAAAATTACAATCGTTATTAATTCTATATATCTGTTTGATATTGGTTTAATTTTCTGGACCAATATTCAATTTTTCAATAAAATGCCAAAAGCAAAAGTATTTTGGTTATCCATTTTAAGT
>SEBM01000522.1 GCA_004296145.1 Flavobacterium sp. | reverse complement strand
ACGTGCCAATCAACTTCCGGGCTCTATTCGACGCTCGTGTCCCACAATCACTTGTCGATTGTATTGAGATCAATATATTGGGCACAGCTACTTTCTTCTGTCTTCTTACATATCAATCGCAGGCGGTTGGAGAAGAGTACAATGAGGTTTCTGGTCATGATCAAAGGCATAACTAGTCTAGCTTGATGCGAGCTGCATCGAATTTGCGTCGGTAGGGTTGTCATTGAGGTGCTCCAATGCAGTCGGTGGTGCCATGATGAGTTCTTCCGGTATCTTCTTGACTCCTTGATAGTTGCCCATACCTGCTGCTTGCTCTGACTCCTCTACAGTGTATGCACCCTCTTTAAGCTCCTTTAAGCGTCTCTTATGTACCTTTGTGCGCACATGTGTTTTCAAGGCAATACCTGTTTCGAAATCTAATTGACTAGCAAAAGCTCAAAATTTTTGACGTTCAATTTTGAAATGCCTACAATTCTTTTTAGTTTTAAACATCATCCCATAATAAATAAATCAAATTATTATGGACCGCTCCTGCTTAGATTGCGGCAAAGCCCTGGTAGGCAGAGCCGATAAAAAATTCTGCGACGATTCTTGTCGAAACAATTATAACAACCGCATAAAGAATGATTATTCTATTGTGGTTAAAAAAATTAACCTGATTCTTAAGAAAAACCGGGCAATTTTAGCTGAATTTAATCCCGATGGCAAAGTAAAGATGAAGAAAAGCAAACTCAATTCAGTAGGGTTCAATTTTGACTATCATACCCATACTTATATCACTCAGGCAGGAAAAACCTACCACTTTTGTTATGAATACGGATTTTTGCTTTTAAATGATGATGAGCTTTTACTCGTAAAACGAGATGAAAAGTTATGGCTGAGCTAATTTACAAAACTGTTGGTTCCATTAACGCATGCATTCAAGGGGTATCAATTTCTCAGATTATTTATACAGGACCGACCCAGATTATGTTCCTCGGAAAGCTCCGAGAAAAGCTAAATAAAAAATTCCGCTGGCAAATGATTTGGAATTTGGAGCAAGTTATAATGCCCTGCCTGCAGCAAGCAGCGACTTAAAATCATCCTAACTTCCAAAAGTTAGCTTAGCCTTATAAAAAAACTATAGCAAACATTGATAAAATATGGATCACTCAATAAAGGAAATACTGTGGAATCAACTTGGGGCAAGTATAGATATGCTTTTAAACGTCATTTCAAGTTGCCTCGACGATTATTTTCTCACGAATAAACGATTTTATTTTATAGCATTTCACAGTACAATTTTTTTAGACTACTATTCTACAATTTCACCACAAGATTTTTCTCCGCTACTTTCTTTCACACAAAAAGAGCTGTCAGAAAGACCAAAAGAAGCTATTGGCGATTTAATCCCCGATGAAATTTATAGCAAAGAAGAAATACTAAAATACCTTAAACAAATTAGAGAGAAGTGCAAACGAATAATTTTCAGTTTAACAGCTGATGAATTGAATAAAAGGTTTAAAGAGGGAGATCAACCAGATGATATGGATTATCCTATTTTGGAAATTTTACTTTATAATATGCGACATACGCAACATCACGCTGCACAATTAAATATGCTTTTACGACAGGATTTAGATAAACATATTGAATGGTCATTTCGAGCAGGTGATATAATCGACGAGTGATCACCACTAATTGCCGTGGATATTGGCCTGATGTTATCATTTTGAAAATAGATTTTAGTCTTGAACTAAAATTCATAATCCTCAACTTCATCGAAAAAAATTGCCGCACCACCATTGGATTCACTCTCCTCTGTCAATGATTCTGGTTCCTATTATCAAGAGAATAGAAAACGAATAAAAATTTAATCCCGACACTTTTTTTGTAAAACCTATTCGAATGCTAATTAATCTAAATTTTTAGGAAATATGACTATAGATTTGATTAGTCCTGACAGGTTGGCGAATGGAAATACTTCGATAAAAAAGGAAAGTTTGTAAAAAGAGAATTCAATAAATGATAACACTATGAACAGATCAAATAAACGGAATAATCTTTTTCACATCAAGTGGATGTCAAAAATTTCGATCGCAATATTGCTTTCATTTTCTTTCTGTTCATATGCTCAGCACACAATACCTCCACCACATATACCAGTTGCAAAAAAAACAAATACCATTCAGAGTAACGACACAACTTCTAAAGGTAGTTTGTCTTCGGAAAAACCAACTTTAAAAACTAGCCGAAAGCAGTATGTTAATATTGGATATGATGAAAATTACCAAAAGTTGCCGAAGTTAATTTTCGAAACTGCCGATGAAGCTGAATTTTTATCTCTTGAAAAGAAAAAATATATTGAAACTTTTAAGCCTGAAGGAGAAGGGAATTACTTTTACATTCAAACAAGGCTAAAAAAGCATAAGTTTAAGAAATATAATGATTACGGAGGAAAATTGGGTTGGAGCGGATATGAGTTTTCAGGATATTATCCGGCTACTAAACTTTATGCCATTACAGAACATTCAACGTCTGAAAATATAAACTTTAGTCAATTGTTTTTATTAGATAGTTTGAATGGTTATAACTATAATATCATTTCGTTTGGTGATGCGAGTGTAGCCTTACCTGTTCCATCCATCAATAATAAATACTTTGTTTATTTCTACAACGCGGTTTATGATCATAAAAACTGCGACATTGGAATTTTAAAAATAAATCATAAATCAAATCCCAAAACTTATTTAAGTGAATATGCGAGCTATCGCTCTGCTGATTTTGCAGTCGAAAAAATTATCTGGAAAACAGACAATAGTTTCATTGTAAAAGGCTACGAGGAAGTTTATGAGAATAATCAATGGATAAAAAAATACAAATTTTTCAAAACGGAATTTAAATAAATGGATTTACTCCTGGTCGAGCTGTGCTGGTGTCGCTCTGCAAAAAAAGCTCAAGCTGAGCATATATATTCCTATCAAATAATGTACACCCTGTTAT
>SEBM01000521.1 GCA_004296145.1 Flavobacterium sp. | reverse complement strand
ATCCTAATATCAATAAAGGTTGTAACCTTTTTCATAAATTTGACAAAAATTTAATCAATTGAAGAAATCACTCTTTTTCATTACATATTGTCTGCTCTTTTTAAGTGTTCAAAGCATTTTTGCGCAGGCACCAAAAAAAATCATTGTCGAGAATGCAGATTTCTCTGATGTCGATCAGGTAAATATACCTGATGCGCTTCTGCTAACCGGAAATGTAAAGGTTAATCACGATGGTGTGGTGCTAACTTGCAACAAGGCATATTTTTTTCAAAAAGAAAATTATTTAAAAGCTTTTGGAAATGTACAATTAGTACAGGGTGACACATTGTACCTGAACAGTAAATATGCTGAATATAACGGAAACATGAAACAGGCTTTTGCTACAGGAAATGCCGTTATGACTTCTCCGGATGCTACTCTGCAAACGGATACGATTAATTTTGACCGAAATGCACAACAGGTATTTTATAATACAAAAGGGACTATAATTAACAAAGACAATACTTTGGTGAGTAAATCGGGAAGGTATTTTGTAACGGAAAAAAAGTTCCAGTTTTTGACAGCGGTAGTACTAACGAATCCTAAATATGTTATAAAATCAAATCATCTGGATTATTACAGTAATTCTGGCCATAGCTATTTATTTGGCCCTTCGACTATTACAAGTAAAACCAACTATATTTATACCGAAAAAGGGTTTTATGATACGAAAAAGAACCTGGCGCATTTACTCCGAAAATCATATATAAAATATGATGACCGGCGAATAGAAGGAGATAGTTTGTATTATAACCGAAACATTGAATTTGCTTCGGCTACGCGAAATGTAAAAATTACAGATTCTATAAATCGTGGAATTGTAAAAGGACATTATGCAGAAATTTTCAAACTCAAAGATTCTATGTTTGTGACCAAAAGAGCGGTTGCTGTCAATTTTGTTGATAATGATTCGGTTTACATTCACGGAAAAAAATTAATGGTTACAGGAAAAGAGGGCGAAAGAATTCTTAGAGCTTTTAATAATGTGCGTTTTTATAAAACAGATATGAGCGGAAAATGTGATTCTATTCATTCTAACTCAAAAACAGCGCTGACAAAACTTATTGGAAATCCGATTCTATGGAATGGCGAAAGTCAAATTACAGGTGATGTAATGCATTTAATTGGAGATAATACAACCCGAAAAATTGATTCATTAAAGGTTTTAAATAATACCTTTATGGTGTCACGGGATACGTTGGGAACCGGATTTAATCAGGTAAAAGGAATTAATTTATTTGGAAAATTCCGGGACGGAAAACTTCATGATGTTGACGTTATCAAAAATACTGAAGTTATCTATTACATGCGGAATGATACTAATGAACTTATCGGTATCAATAAAAATGTGAGTAGTAAAATCAATATGATTTTGGAAAATAATGCCATCGAAACCATCACCTTTTTTAATAAAGTTGACGGTGATATTTACCCTGAAGCAGATTTGCCCGAAAATGCCCGAAAACTAAGAGGTCTGGTATGGCGCGGTGATGAACGAATAAAATCTAAAGATGATATTTTTACCGCTGAGGACAATGAACTCAACGATAAATTAATCAAAGAAGGAAAAGACGAAGATGCAAAAGAAAATATTCCGATGAAAATCAGGAAGGAAACTTTAGATTACGATAAAAAGAAAGCTCCGCCTAAAAAGACAGCTGTAACAACTACGAAAACAAAAGAAAAAGCTAAAAAATAGTTTTCAGTCACAGTTTTGAGTTTTCAGCTAAAACTTAGCACCTAAAAAAAAAATGAATTCAGATTTTATAAAATATCAGGCACAAACATCTCCATATCCATTAGGAATGGAAGTTTCCCATGCCATTGGCTCCTACATTTACGATACAAATAATAAAAAATATTTAGATTTTGTTGCAGGAGTTTCTGCCTGTACATTAGGGCATCAGCATCCAAGAGTTAATCAGGCAATTAAGGATCAGTTGGACAAATATTCTCACGTAATGGTTTATGGAGAATATTCGCAAAGTCCGGCCGTAGAATATTGCAAATTATTAGCCTCTCTCCTGCCGGAATCATTAAACAAAACGTATTTGGTTAATTCGGGTACCGAAGCTATCGAAGGAGCACTTAAATTAGCTAAAAGAACAACAGGTCGCAGTCAGCTTATTTCATGTCATAACGCTTATCATGGCAACACAATGGGTTCTATGAGTGTTATGGGTTTTGAAGAAAGAAAACAGGCTTTTCGTCCTTTGCTTCCTGATGTTGATTTTATTACTTTCAATAACGAAGAAGATCTACAGAAAATAACAATCAGGACGGCTGCAATTTTATTAGAAACTATTCAGGGCGGTGCCGGATTTATTCAGCCACAGGATAATTATCTGCAAAAAGTTCGTAAACGCTGTGATGAAGTTGGAGCAATGATGATTGTTGATGAAATTCAGCCCGGATTTGGGAGAACCGGAAAACTTTTTGGTTTCGAAAATTACGATGTGATTCCCGATATTGTTGTAATGGGAAAAGGTATGGGCGGAGGAATGCCGGTGGGTGCTTTTACGGCTTCTGCAGAAAAAATGGACCTTTTGACCGAAAATCCAAAATTAGGACATATAACCACTTTTGGAGGGCATCCTGTCATTGCGTCAGCTTGTCTGGCTACTTTGCAGGAATTAACTGAGACTAATTTGATGGTCGAGACTTTGGAGAAGGAAAAACTCTTCAGATCGCTTTTGGTACATCCTTTGATACAGGAAGTTAGAGGAAAAGGATTAATGCTTGCAGCAATGACCGAAACCGCAGAAATAACAAATGAAGTTATACTGAATTGTCAGGACAAAGGACTGATTTTATTCTGGCTGCTGTTTGAAGGTTGTGCCATAAGAATAACACCCCCGTTAACGATTTCTGATGAAGAAATAAAAGAAGGTTGTGCTATAATTTTGAGCGTTATGGATGACATAATGAACAAGAAAAAAGAAGC
>SEBM01000520.1 GCA_004296145.1 Flavobacterium sp. | reverse complement strand
TTCTAAAACCGGCAACTATTGCCATACTATTTTGGGGTATTGGTCTTTTGTTTATTAATCAATTTTACTATGAATATTTGAGATATTATTTATATCTGTGTATAGCAATAGCAGTTATATTTATAATTTTTGATCGTGTAAAACCGAAAAAAGAAAATGGTAATTAACAACAATAATCATCATCAGCATAATTGCATTCTCAGTAATAATATTTTCAAAAATTTGGATTTTATTGAAGTGCTTTGTTCAGGCTAATCTCTATTTTGTTAAAAGTAAATATTTGTCTACATCCAATTTTTGCATTGACAAATTTTATTAAACGCCCAAATAATCTATATTTGTATTTCAAAAAATAAAAACGAATACCTTAATATGAAATTACTAGAAGGAAAAGTTGCCATCATTACTGGCGCCAGCCGCGGAATAGGAAAAGGAATTGCTGAAGTTTTTGCTAAACACGGAGCAAACGTAGCATTTACATATAGTTCGTCGGTAGCATCTGCTGAAGCTCTTGAAGCTGAACTTAATGGTTTAGGTGTAAAAGCAAAAGGATACCAATCAAACGCAGCTGATTTTAATGAAGCTCAAACTTTTGTTGACGCTGTTTTAGCTGATTTTGGAACTGTTGATATTTTGATCAATAACGCCGGAATCACAAAAGATAACCTGTTAATGCGTATGTCTGAAGCTGATTTTGATCAGGTAATTGATGTCAATTTGAAATCTGTTTTTAATATGACAAAAGCAATTCAAAAAACTTTCCTTAAACAACGTGCAGGTTCAATCATCAATATTAGTTCTGTTGTTGGAGTATCAGGAAATGCTGGGCAAACTAACTACGCCGCTTCTAAAGCCGGAGCAATCGGATTTACAAAATCTGTAGCGCTTGAGTTAGGTTCAAGAAATATTCGTTGCAATGCAATTGCTCCGGGATTTATTGAAACCGAAATGACTGCAAAATTAGGTGAAGATGTAGTAAAAGGATGGAGAGAAGGTATTCCTTTGAAAAGAGGAGGAACTCCGGAAGACGTTGCAAATGCATGTTTATTCCTTGCTTCAGACTTAAGCGGTTATGTTACAGGACAAGTTCTTAATGTTTGTGGAGGAATGTTGACCTAAGCTACTAAGGTTCTAAGTTACAAAGGTTCAAAGGTTTTAGTTTTCAGTTTTTATCTGACTCTAAATAAAAATTGAACATTCTTATAATCAATATTGACTTTTAAAATCTGATTACTGTAAACCGACACTGAATACTAAATAAATATGACTGCAAACACGATTTTATTATTATTACTTTCTTTAGTAATAGCTGGTGGTTTGTCGTATTTCCAATATTTTTTTAAAGCCAAAAGTAAATCCAATGTGATTATACTTTTGGCTTTTTTACGTTTTTTGGCCATTTTTGCTTTGTTGGTTTTATTGATAAATCCAATTGTAACAAAAAATTCGCTTGAAGTAACCAAAACACCTTTGGCAATTGCGGTTGATAATTCGAGTTCAATAACAGCTTTAAAATCAGATAAAAAAGTTGTTGAATTATATAAAGAATTAATTTCAAATCCTGCGCTTCAGGAAAAATTTGATATTCAGTCTTATCAGTTTGATGCCGATTTAAAATCTTCAAAGGAATTTGATTTTAAAGGAAAACAAACCAATCTCGATGCAGTTGCAAAAGACTTAAAAAACATCAACAGAAATATTATTTTTCCAACGGTCATAATTACCGACGGAAATCAGACTACAGGAAACGATTATGTATATCGTTTTGATCCTGTCAATAAAGTTTATCCTTTGGTTGTGGGAGATACAACTACTTTTTTTGATTTAAAAATCAATCAGTTAAACGTCAATAAATACGCATTTCACAAAAATAAATTTCCTGTTGAAGTTTTCCTTCAATACGCAGGAGACAAAAATACTACGGCCGATTTCTCTATCATGCAGGGAAATTCAGTTGTAGCCAAAGAAAAAGTTTCTTTTTCATCTTCAAAAAAGACAGCCACAATAAATTTATTATTACCGGCAGACAAAGTTGGATTACAGGTTTTCAGGGCAAATATTTCATCAAATGCAAAAGAGAAAAACAGTTATAACAATATAAAGAATTTTGCTGTTGAAGTAATTGACCAAAAATCTACTATTGCTATCGTTTCATCTATAAATCATCCGGATATTGCGGCGCTAAAACGTTCGATAGAATCTAACGCACAGCGTAAAGTGATTTTGGTTAAACCAAATGAAATCAATTCTTTGCAGGATGTTTCTGTTCTGGTTTTATACCAGCCAAATACAGCATTCAAGCCCATTTTTGACAATAATAAATTAGCCGCAACAAATACCTTTATTATTACAGGAAAAAATACCGATTTCAATTTTCTTAACCAGCAACAAAATAATCTGGTTTTTAAAATGAGCGGACAGATTGAAGATTATCTAAATGAATTTCAATCTCAGTTTAATTTGTTTGCTATCGATAATATCGGTTTTGAAAATTTTCCACCTTTACAAAATGTATTCGGAACAATTTCTACAAACGGGAATGTATCTGTTTTACTTTCTTCAAAAATCAGAAACGTTTCTACAAATGCGCCTTTGTTGGCTTTCGCCGAAAATCAAAACAAACGAACCGCTTTTCTTTTAGGAGAAAACAGTTGGAAATGGCGTTTGCAAAGCCATATTGATAATCAGTCTTTTGAAAAATATGATGTTTTTGTAGACAAAATAATTCAGTTTTTAGCCTCTTCAGCTTCAAAAAAATCATTGGTTGTAACGCACGAAAGTTTCTACAATTCAGGAGAAGCAATTGTGATCAATGCACAATACTTCAATAAAAATTATGAGTTTGACGAAAAAGCAAGACTTACTATAAGTGTCACCAATGCAGCAAGTAAGCAAACCAAAAACTATGATTTATTAAAAGGAAACAATTCTTTTTCTGTAAATTTGGATGGATTGTCTGCAGGAAAATATAATTTTTCGGTTAAAGAATTAAATAC
>SEBM01000519.1 GCA_004296145.1 Flavobacterium sp. | reverse complement strand
TCCATATGGTATATTATTTTTTCAATACAAAAAAGCCCGAATATTTATTTATTCGGGCTTTTTTATTTCTAATTATTTTCTACTATCGGAAAATTTCTGGCGCGCATCAATGCATCAGATTTAAAAGTTCTTCCTCTGAAATTTTCATACGATTGTTCTGCATCTATTGTATTTCCAACACTAAAAACAGTATCATAAAGTCTTTTTGCAACTTCTTTATCAAAAGCCCCTTTCCCTTCTGAAAAAGTTTCATAAGCATCGGCATTTATAACATCAGACCACAAATAACTGTAATATCCGGCGGCGTAACCATCTCCCGAGAAAATATGGGCAAATTGCGGAATCCTGTGACGCATTACAATTTCTGAAGGCATTTTTAATGCTGCCAAAGTATCTTTTTCGAACTTATGCGGATCAATTGTTTCGGTTGTCAGATGAAGATTCATATCTACAAAAGAACTTGATATGGTTTCTACAGTTGCAAAACCTTCATTAAAATTACCTGCTTTTTCTATTCGTTCTACCAATGAATGTGGTAAAGGTTCATTTGTTTTATAATGTAAAGCAAACTTATTCAATACTTCAGGAGTAGCTAACCAATGTTCCAGCAATTGAGAAGGGAATTCAACATAATCTCTTGCAACCGCCGTACCGGATAAACTTGGGTAAGTTACGTTTGAAGATAATCCGTGTAAAGCATGTCCAAATTCGTGAAATAAAGTTGTAGCATCATCCCAGGAAATTAAAACAGGTTCGTTTGCATTTCCTTTAATAAAATTACAATTATTAGAAACTATCGGAAGTACATCACTCAACTTTTGCTGATCGCGATATGAACTCATCCATGCTCCGGAACGTTTTCCTGCACGTGCATACGGATCAAAATACCATAATCCTATTACTTTATCCTTTATATCGTTTTTTACCTCCCACACACGCACATCAGAGTGAAAAACCGGAATCGTTTCGATTTGTTTAAAGCTTAAATTGAATAATTCGCCTGCCACCCAAAACATACTTTCGCGTAAGTTTTCCAGTTGCAAATATTGTTTTACTTCATTTTGATCCAAATCATATTTAGACTTTCTGACTTTTTCAGCATAATGGCGATAATCCCAAGGCTGAATCTTAAAGTTTCCTCCTTCAGTATCAACAATCTTTTGCATTTCGGCAACATCCTGATGTACTTTATCAACAGCCGGTTTCCATACTGATTCCATTAATGCTAATGTTTCATTAGGGCTTTTTGCCATTTTATTAGACAAACTCCACTCGGCAAAAGAAGAATAACCCAATAATAAAGCTTTCTCACTACGTAATCTTAAAATAGAAACAAGTATTTCGTTGTTATCATTTTCATTGCCATTATCACCTCTTTTTACAAAAATATCAAAAGCTTTTTCCCTCAAATTTCTCTGATTAGAAAATGTCAGAAATGGCTCAATTGAAGATCTTGTATTAACAATACATCCTAAAGCATCAATTTTCCTCACTTTGGCCTCAGCAATTGCGGCATTTTTTATTTCATCGGGTAAACCATCAAAATCCTGTTCTGATTTTAATTCAATAAACTGATTTTGTTCTTCTACTAATAGATTTTGGCTGAACTTAGTAAATAATAAAGCTAATTCCTGATTGATCTTCGCTACTTTTTCTTTGCCAGCATTATCTAACTTTGCTCCTTCACGAACAAAATTCGTATAATACCACCAAACGAGACGCTGTTGTTCGCTATTTAGATTTTTATATTCTTCTGAATTATAAATGGTTTCTATTCTTGAAAAGAGTTTGTGATTTTGATACATTTTATCGCTTAACTCAGATAATTTTGGAGACATTTCTGTTTCAACAATTCCGAATTCGGGCGTAAAAATATTAGAACTAAAAATTTCGAAGATTTCACGAATCCTTGTGATTGTTTTGCCCGAAAGTTCCAGTGCCGAAATTGTATTATCAAAAGAAGGAGCTTCCTGATTATTTGCAATTGTATCTAATTCGTCTAATTTCTCCTGAATAGCAATTTCTATTGCAGGTTTAAAATCCGACACTTTATATTGGTCAAAAGACGGAACTCCTCCATAAGGGCCTTCCCATTTTTGAAGCAATGGATTTTGCAGATCAGAGTGAGAATTAAGGGATGTATTATTCATAATGAAATATCGTTTATTAATTTATTCTGTTGATAATTTACCAAATTATCTAAACTCAAATTTACCATTTTATATTTTGGAACCCTACTTTTATTTGCAAACCGAATCTTTAACTTAAAGAGAAAAAACTTAAATTTGAACATCATTTACCACTGACTATGTTTAAAACCAAAAAAGAAATTGTTTTTGTTATCCTTGCAGGAATTTTTATCACTAATGCTGTTGTTGCCGAATTAATTGGCGGGAAATTAATTCAAATTGGTCCATTTGTAATGAGCATCGGGATTTTACCCTGGCCAATTGTATTTCTTACAACAGATTTAATCAATGAATATTTTGGTGAAAAAGGAGTAAAAAAGCTTTCTTTTATTACTGCCTGTTTAATCGCTTATGCATTTCTTATTCTTTTTATGGCAATTGTAATTCCGGCCGCAAAAGGAATTAGTCCGGTAAATGACGAACAATTTCAGGCCGTTTTTGGGCAAAGTATGTGGATTATTGTTGGTAGTTTAATTGCTTTTATTGCATCACAATTAATAGATGTTTGGATATTCTGGTTTTTTAAAAGACGTACGGGAGAGAAAAAAATATGGCTTAGAACAACCGGCTCAACCGTAATTTCTCAATTATTTGATTCCTTTATTGTATTGGGAATTGCTTTTTATTTGCCGGGAAAAATTGATTTTGACACCTATATTTCATCGGGATTAACAGGTTATGTTTTTAAACTTTCTGTAGCCGTTTTACTGACTCCGTTAATCTATGTTGGTCATCATTTAATTAAAAAATATCTGGAACAGGATAATCTTCATAAAAACGAGGAAAATCAAATTAAATGAAACAATATAAAAT
>SEBM01000518.1 GCA_004296145.1 Flavobacterium sp. | reverse complement strand
TTTTTTTATTATTACTATAGATTTATATTTTGGTTGCAAATGTTAATTGGTATTAATAAATATCTTGATTTCTTTTGCTCAACTCCTTTGTTTTTTAGAAAGGTAATATATTCCCATTCTTTGCGAAGTTTCTAGATTTCGTAATCGCAAAGATATTCCATTATAATTAAAAGCTAAGTTTTAAAATGACGAGTTTTCTAAAACAAGAAACTTCTTTGTGATAATTGTAAAGGGTACGAAGTAGTGAGACTTCGCACTGCAATTGTAGTGATTATGAAAGAAGACTTGTTATAGGGGGTTATTTTTTTTATATAATTCTATAACTTCTTTAGCATCTTCTGCTATGTCTTTTCCAATATTACTTTTTAAAATTTTATCTATTGTCGGCATCATCTCTTTTACATTTTGTCCAATCAAAATCTCTTCTCTAATATAATTTACATAAGCAAGAGAGCTTAGATATGATATTTTTTCTTCATTAGCAATTTTGATTGCATTTGCATAATATTTTCGTCCAAGATCATAAAGTCCTTTTCGGAAATATAAAAGCCCTTTTGTAGCAGTTAGACATATTCCTGCATATTCACGAGAATTTAAATCTTCTTTTTTTACTTTACGAAGATAAGATTCAGCTTCATCAAGCTTATTTTGTAGAGATAATGCATAAATAATATTATTAAGTAAATGAGGATCATGAGGATGTGAAATTAGGCCAAGTTTGGCAATCTCAAAAGCTTGATTATTATCTCTTAACTTTCTAGAGGCTACTTCATTTCCAAAAAGAACTCCTAGTTTCGAAAAAGGCTGGTCAAAAAACCATTTTTTTGATTGATGTATTGATTCTTGCCAGTTTCCTTCATCAAAAAAATCTCTTGCAGAAGCTTCGAACGAATTAATTAGATTAAATTTATTAGGATCAACATTCATAAGACTTCTATCTTCTTGTGATGCCCACTCTGCTTGAGCTAAAGAATTATCGTTTGGACTAATTAATGATTGTTTGAATAACTTTTTGCTATTCAGTACACTTGCATTTTTTAATTCGACGCTTGCTACTGAACTTGCTAATTCACTAATATTAAAGGGATGAAAATTATTGGAATTTACTAATTGAATTCCCTTTTTGGTAAACAGAGAATTTCGATTTCTTAAAGTCGCTAATGCTATTTCTGTTGCCATGAGCCATGGATCTAGTTTTGTCAAATTACTTTTTCTAATTATATCATGTGCAAAATCAAAATTTCCAATGTGAACATAAAACCTTGAAATACTACGAAGAATGAATCGATTTTCAGGAGCTAAATACAATGCATTTATTAGAGCTTTTTCTGCTCGTCTATCCTGACCTAAAATAGAGTATAGCCTTGCTATTTCCACCCATAATATTGCATTATGAGGGCTATTAATCAGCTTGTTTTTAAAATCATTTATTTTTATATGTATCTCTAACAAATTTGTTTTTTCTCCGAATTCATTAGGATTTGAGATATCTGAATTTAATTGGATTTCTTCTCTTTTTGGTACTAGAATAGTATTAGCTGCATCAATGATAGCATTTGTCGCTGTATGTTTATTTTGTAATACAAAGTGAGATATTTTTTTTACAATTTCATTTTCTTCTTGATTACAAACAAGAGCTGTTCCTAATATGTCTCCAGCAATACCAATGGATTGTGAGTCATTCCAACCATCCAATAAATCTGATATATCAGGTTTGAATGATGAATCTAGTTTAATACTTTTACTACCGTTTAATTCTCCAAGTTTTGCAGTGTTTTCGAAACTTCTCCAGTTTGGGATTAAATGCCTGTCTTTTTTTTCAAAAAAATCTGCCATATCTATTTAGTAATTTTGTATTCAGCTTTCTTAGCTAAAAGATTAAACAACTCAACGAATCTTTCCATTTGAAAATTATTTCCAATTTGATTGATATTTTTTGCATGCCCTCTTTTTCTAGGATCTGGATAACAAAGCATTTTAATTGCATCTAGTAATTTTTCTTGGTCATCTATATTTTTTGTATGATCTCTTATTACTAATAGAGCTTCGTCAAATGCAGCAATCCAATAAGGTAAAGCATTTTCAAAATTAAGGGAAAGAATATTTATCGAAGAGTTAATCTTTTGTGACAGAAGTGCAGTCATGTTTAGTCCAGTAAAATAAAATGAAGCCATACTTCCTAATAGATAACAATCTATTGCAAATACTTTATCTTTCCAGTCAGGCATTACATAGCGATGAAATACTTCAGGAGGTGCATAGCGTGAATCACCTGAAAAGTCTAATTCAGAATGAGGAGCGATTAAGCTATCACTTAATGCTCTGCCTAAATCTCCTATTTTTGAAATTCCATCTTCAAAAATAAATACATTTGAAGGTTTAACATCTTGATGTGAAATATTAATATTATGTAATTGCTTAATTCCTGTAGCAACATTATGAAGAGATTTTAATTTCCATGCATCATCAATCAATGATGAAAAATTTAAATGATTTCTAACATCACTATTAGCTTTTTCAAAAATCATATAATAAACATTTGGTATTATATATCCATTGAAATTTTCAAATGAAGCTTCAATTAGTTTAGAGACCTTTGATAAATTTTTATTCTTACAACGACTTAAAATTTCTTTTTCAAAATTATAAGTATTTAGCATTTCAGTCATGGATTCTAAAAGATCAATTTTTGAATTAAAAAAAGATAAAATATTTATAGCTTTTAAGAATCCAATTTGACCATCTTTTTCAACAAGATAACAGACAGAAAAATTCCCACCTGTTGATCCAGGTTTCGATTTGGTTTTTTCGATTACTTTCCATCCACTTTTCAAAGTTTTTCCTTCAAGGGAATGTACAGCACTTAATTGATCTTCAGGTATATTTTGAAATGGATTTATCATAACGATTTATTATTAAATTATATGTAGTTCGTTCTTTGTTGATTTTTAATGTTTAGAAATGCAATTATAAAAATATTTGAATTATTTAATTTTCTTAATTTATTCTACTA
>SEBM01000517.1 GCA_004296145.1 Flavobacterium sp. | reverse complement strand
AATTGGAACAACAGAAAAGAATAAATTATTTTTACATTGATGAGTCAGGAAATATAAATAATGATTCAAAAATTTTCATACTTGGTTGTATAAAGACCGATTCTCCTACAACTATTAATGATGCACTTGTTAAATTAAAATCTGAGCTGGCGAGTGAAATCTATTATCAAAATTTCAAAAAACAAATTTTGGAAAAGGGATTTCATGCGACAGAAAATACTATGGATATGAGAGCTGAACTTTACAAATTGTTACCCTTAATGAACTATCGGGCATATTTTGTGATAACAAAAAAAGATTCTGATTATTTTAAAAACTCAATGAAAGCTAATGATGAGTCAGAGTTTTATGCGTACAACTTAAAAAAGTTGCTTGAAGATAGAATTTCTTCACATAGAGGCGATAAAAACATTTTCTATTTCGAAACAATTCAATTACAGAAAAAATCTTTATCTAGAGTTTTGGATGATTTTTTTTCGTCGTACAGTGACGAGTATGATAATGAATATTTCATTGTCGGAAAAGATGAAGAAAATTTAGCGATTATAGATTATCTAAATTTCATTTTCAACTATTTACTCACTAATCCTAAACCAATAGAAAGAATGGAATTAAATTTAGAGCTTGTTTCACCGAAGATTGGCACTGTACATTTACTTCATAAAAATATTTTTTTAGCTAGGCAAAAAAGCGAAGAATTTAATGTAAATTTGAAAAACATCACAACAAACTATTAAGTGGGTTGACCAGATAAATTTTTGGATACGACTCCGTATTCGCTTATGACACATTACAATCTATGTTATTCTGGCGCCCACTTTCTTAAATCTCACTATGGAGCACAACGAAATTGATACATTAAAAGATTTAGCAAATTATCTTCGATGTGACATCGAATTTTTAGAAAGCGCTGTTTCCTACGAGTATTATGTAAAAGACGCAGGAGTAGACTTTAAAGATTCTATTTCAAAAATTATAGTTTCAAAATTCAACATTGCAAAGAAAGGAAAGACAGGTGGATTTCGCACTGTTTATCAATGTTGGTCACATTTTCTTTCAAGCAGTTTAAAAATTTTAAATACAAATCTAAATGAAATCTTCATTCCTAATCAATTTTCACACGGGTTTGTAAAAGGTAAAAACATTCAAACGAATGCTTCGTGTCATTTGGGCAAAAAATTATTATTGTCTGTTGATATCAAAAACTATTTTGAATCTATTTCAAAAGACCGAATTTGTAAAAGTCTAGAAAAACTTGGTTTTAAAAAACACGTTGCAGAATGGATTTCAAATATAACAACTTTAAACAATCATTTGCCTCAAGGCTTTGCTACAAGTCCAACATTGGCAAATATTGTTACACAAGAACTCGATAACGAATTAAGTCTGCTTTGCGGTGATCTAATCACATACTCACGGTATGCAGATGACTTGTACTTCTCAACAAATTTAGATGAAATATCACTGGCAGAAATTACTTCTATAATTGAGAACTATGGCTTTAATCTAAATAGTAAGAAAACAAAATTCATGTCAAGAGGAAAAAAACAATATGTTACAGGTTTAACGGTATTCGACGTTAAATATCCACGAATTTCTAAACGAAGGAAAAAAAATATCAGGTTGGAAATCTATTATTTATCGAAGTTTGGATATAAAAGGCATATTAGAAAAAAGCTTATTAAATCTGGAATGAATCCAAAAGACCCGGACTTCAAATCACACGTATCAGTAGAAGCAGATATTACACGGGACAAGCTTTATGGATGGTTACATTTTATAAATGCTATTGAACCCGATTTTGCAAAAAAGTATTATCCAAAATTAAAAAAAGCAAAACAATAAACTACCCTCCCGCTAGCGCGAGCGTCACGCTCGTGAACGCAAAGATTGATAAACATATTGAAACGGGCACGAACGCAACGCTCGCGCTAGCAATTAAGAAGTAAAAAACAAAAAAAAAGACCTTCATCAAAAGGTCTCTTCTCAATTTAATATATCTTTAAAAAACGATTATTTCCCGTTTAATAATTTCTCTAAATATTCAACTTTATCTTTTTCAGCTTGCACCAAACGTTAATAAAGCTCAACAACTTTATCTAAAGGATTAAAAGTACAATTGTAATTAAGTCCGGCATTTACAATACCATTATCGTGATAAGTATTCCCGCTCTACGAAGTATTGCGATCGCTGTGCGAAGTCTCCCTACTTCATACCCATTCCAATTTGCCACAAAGCAATATAACTAACTGGAACGGAATATAGGGTTGCGTACGAAGTCGTGAGACTACGCACAGCATAAGTTCCCTTCTTGTAATCCTGTGGCTTTTTTTATTTATTAATTTTATTACTTTTAGAGAAATTTATAAGCTTATTATTCTTTGTAAATTTGATTAAAACGAAATCAAAATGAATTTAAAAGAGCTGAGTGAAGACTTAATTTTTATAGAAAAGATTGATTCTATAAATCCATCTTTATTTTATGAAATAGCAAATAATACAAATTGGGATGATTCAATGGCAGCAAGAAAAACAGCCAGTTACGGAACACCCTATAATTACAATAATATGGCATATGCGGAAAAAAAATTTCCAGCATACATTACTGAATTAGCAAAATTGGTAGAAGAGCATATTGGTTTTTATCCTAATAATTGTTTAATAAATTATTACTATAAAAGCGATTCAAAAATGGGATTCCATTCAGATCAAATTGATATTCTATATGAGAATACAGGAATCGCAATTTTTTCGCTTGGTTCAAATCGTATAATGAAATTCAAAAACAAAACCGACAAATCTATTTCTTTTGAAGTTGAACTTCAGTCGCAAAGTTTAATATACATGACTCAAAATTTTCAAAATGACTGGCTGCATGCCATTTTACCATCATCTGAGGAAAATAACGAAAGAATAAGTATAACTTTTAGAAAAATAAAGGGCTGATTTCTAATACTAGATTTGATCAAAAATTGAAGGTTAACAGAAATTTTAAAATCACAAAAATGAAAAT
>SEBM01000516.1 GCA_004296145.1 Flavobacterium sp. | reverse complement strand
GAGTTTTTTTTATTTTTATAAGTTTTGTAACAATTCTGTAACTTTTTTACGTTTTGTATGTCATATACGAATAACTAAATATAAACAAATGAAAAAAATAATTTACACTTTAGCACTTGCTGTAACATTCTGGAGCTGTAAAACCGGAGCAGGTTCCGGAGCTGCAAAAAATAACACTGTTGATGTCAATATTAATCTTACTGATGTAAAAGACGATAAAGTTCTGGTAACAGTAACTCCTCCGGCTATTAAAACAGACGAAGTTATTTATAGCATTCCTAAAACTGTACCAGGGACTTATTCTACAGATAATTACGGTAAATACTCTGACGATTTTAAAGCGTATGATGCTAAAGGAAATGCATTGGCAGTAAAAAGAATCGACGATAATTCATGGTCAATCTCAAATGCTAAAACATTACAAAAAGTTACTTATTTAGTTGGCGATACTTTTGATACAGAAAAAGGAACCGGTTTTGGTAATGATGACGTTTTTTCACCTGCTGGTACAAACATCAATGCGGGAGTTAACTTTATGGTAAATACTCATGGTTTTGTAGGGTATTTTCAGGACAAACTAGATGCTCCTTATAAAGTTACGATCACGCATCCTGAAACACTTTGGGGCGCTACTTCAATGACAGACGAGGATGCAAGCAAAACAAGCGATGTTTTCTCAACACCACGTTATGCTGTTTTAGTTGAAAATCCAATTATGTATTCTAAACCGGATTATACAACATTTAACGTTAACGGAATGGATATTTTGATTGCTGTTTATTCGCCTACAGGAAAATTTACTGCAGAAAGTATTACTCCGGAAATGAAAACGATGATGACAGCGCAGAAAAACTTTTTAGGAAAAGTAAATGCTACTAAAAAATATACTGTTTTATTATATCTGTCTAGTATGGCAAAAGACGATGCTCACGGTTTTGGAGCTTTGGAGCATCCTACAGCAACAACAGTTGTTTTACCGGAATCTATGCCAAAAGAAAAACTGGTAGAATCTATGAAAGATGTTGTTTCTCATGAGTTCTTTCATATTGTAACTCCATTAACTGTTCACTCAAAAGAAATTCAGTATTTTGATTATAATGCGCCAAAAATGTCTGAACATTTATGGATGTATGAAGGTGTAACAGAATATTTTGCTAATCTTTTCCAAATTAATCAGGGATTAATTAACGAAGATGAATTTTATACGCGTATTGCTGATAAAATTGAGCAGGCAAAAAGTCTAAATGATACAATGTCATTTACTGTAATGAGTGCAAATGTTTTAGAACAACCTTATAAAGATCAATACTTAAACGTATATCAAAAAGGAGCATTAATTGGAATGTGTGTTGATATTATTATCAGAGAGAAAAGCAACGGAGAAAGAGGAATTCTTGATTTGATGCACAAATTATCTAATGAATATGGTATTGAAAAACCATTTAATGATAACGAACTTTTTGCAAAAATCACTGAATTGACTTATCCTGAAGTTGGAGAATTCTTAAAAACGTATGTTCAGGGAACAACACCAATTCCTTATGATGTTTATCTTGCTAAAGTTGGCGTAACTAAATCATCTGAGAAAAAAGCAGGTGCTGTTTTCTTAAAAGGACAAACTCCATACATTAGAATTGATAAACAAACTAAAGAAATCCATGTACGTTCTGATATCGAACAAAATGATTTCTTTAAGAATTTAAATCTAAAAGCGGATGATATTATCGTGTCTGTAAATAACAAACCTTACTCTCTTGATAATATTTATGAATTGATTTCTGAAAGTGAAAACTGGAAAGAAAATGATGCTATCACGCTTAAAATAAAACGTGCTGGTAAAGAAGAAACTATAAAAGGTACCGTAAAATTGCCGTACGAAGAAACAGAAACTTTTAAAGCTACAGATGCTTCTAAAGAAAAACTTAGAAATGCATGGTTAAAAGGATAATTTCTTTTAATCTTTAAAATAGAAAAACCGACAAGTGATTGTCGGTTTTTTTGTTTTCTCTCATTTTTGTCATTCTGAGGAACGAAGAATCCTCACAAGTAACTCGACAATACATATAAAATCTTTGTAGATTTTGTAAACGAAGATCCTTCGTTCCTCAGGATGACAAGATTATATATAAAAAAACCGACAAAGTAGATTGTCGGTTTTTTGTTTATTAGCTTTTGCAAAGCTTTAAACTATCACAAAGTTATTTCTCTCATTTTTGTCATTTTGAGGAACGAAGGATCCTCACAAGTAACTCGACAATACATATAAAACCTTTGTAGATTCTGTAAACGAAGATCCTTCGTTCCTCAGGATGACAAGATTGTTTATAAAAAAAACCGGCAATCACTTGTCGGTTTTTTTATGCTTCTTTTTGTCATTTCGACGTAAGGAGAAATCACACGCGGGATTCTGCAAAGGATAAACTTTTTGGAGTTTCTAGTGTGATTTCTCCTTACGTCGAAATGACAAGATTATGGTTTTTATTTCTTAACCGGAAACTTCCAGTCAAATTCATCTTTATCATTGATAATAGCACCAACTTCAAACTTTACAACCTCATCAAATTCAGTTTGAAGAATGAACCAATTGTCTTCGTTAAAATAATTTTCGAAGGTATCAAACGTTTCCTGAGTATATTTTGTAATTCCTTTTGTTGCCAAATCTTTCTTTACATCAGCAATTTTTCTTCCGATTAGTTTGAATCCAAAAACTTCCAAATCATTACTTGAAGCTACTGCGTAACCTAGTTTTAAGTCTTCTTCCTGATAAAATGTCAATCTGATTTTTTGGGCATTATAAACAAAAATTACGTTATCATCTTCGTCTTTATAATTTTTATCAGGTTTTCCTAAAGCAGCTGTTACATCGTTTTGCTTCATTCCGAAAAGCAATTTATCAATTCCTGATTTTAGATTTATTTTCATATTTTGTTTTCTTTATTTGAAATGCAAATTTCGTGAAGTTTTTTTGTTTTGCCACGAATTGCACAAATTTTCTCTAATTTTTATTGTCGTGC
>SEBM01000515.1 GCA_004296145.1 Flavobacterium sp. | reverse complement strand
AAAAATCAAAAAATACAGATAAAAACACAGCCGATTTACCGGAAGAAGATACGCTTGAAAAAGTGCTCGAAGAACTAAATCTTTTAGTAGGTTTAAAAGAAGTAAAACAGGATGTTGCCGAACTGATTAATTTATTAGAAATTCAAAAAAAACGATCAAAACAAGGATTAAAAAATGTCGAGATCACTTTGCACACTGTTTTCCTCGGTCCTCCCGGAACAGGAAAAACATCGGTAGCCAGATTGCTAAGCCGAATTTTTAAACATTTAGGATTTCTGTCAAAAGGTCAAATGTACGAAACCGACAGAGAAGGTTTGGTCGCAGGTTATGTCGGACAGACAGCAGCAAAAGTGAATACGGCTGTAGAAGCAAGTCTTGGCGGGGTATTGTTTATTGATGAAGCCTATGCTTTGACACAAAATCTTACTGGAAACGATTACGGAACTGAAGCTGTAAATACCTTAATAAAAAGAATGGAAGATCACCGCGATGACCTGGCAGTTGTGGTTGCAGGTTATACAGAACCAATGCAGATTTTTATAGAATCGAATCCGGGACTAAGATCTCGTTTTAATAGATTCTTTCATTTTAAACATTTTAATCCGGAGGAACTTTTTCAAATTTTTGAATCGTTTTGTAAAAAATCTGATTTTATAGTTTCTGAAGAAGCAAAGGAAAAACTAACCGATACTTTTGAATTGTTGTATGCAGAGAAAGACGAAAGTTTTGGTAACGCCAGAGTAGTTAGAAATTTGTTTGAAAAATGCGTTCAAAACCAGGCAAACAGAATTGTAAAACTAAAAAAACTCAATCAGAAGATTTTAAAAACATTTTCTGAAGAAGATATTCCTGAGCCAAAAGAAACTCAAAAAAGTGTCAATTTCAAAGCGACTGATAATTCCATATAAAATCTTAAAAAGGATACTTGCATAATGGTAAATCTGCAACTTTTAAGAGCAAAAAAGTTTAAATAATCAAATATTTAAAACCTATCCGTTTTTTTAAGTAATTTTGGATTTTCTATTCTATTTATCATGCAATTTACAATCAGAGAACTTACTACAATTACCGAAATGCTGGATCAGATTGAAACCATTCGATTTCTTTATCCAAATATTTCCGAAGAAAAATACAAATCATTTCTTTCAGATATGGTGCCGCACAATTATATTCAGGTTGCTGTTTTTGAAAATGAAGTTTGTTTAGGAATTACCGGTTGTTGGTCTGCAACAAAATTATGGACAGGAAAATATCTTGAAATCGATAATTTTGTTGTTAATCCGAATCATCGGTCAAAAGGGATTGGAAAATTGCTGACCGACTATATTGAGCAAAAAGCAATAGATTTAGGTTGCAGCAGTATTGTTTTGGATGCCTTTACAGGAAATTTTGGCGCACACCGTTTTTACTACAATCAAGGCTATGGCCCAAAAGGTTTTCATTTTGTTAAAATATTAGATGAAAATAAATTAACGTTATAATTTTATAATTACGTTTTTATTGAATCAACAAAACAATAATTAACCAAAGAAATGGTTATTTTTGTTTTATAAACTTTATTACAAAAAAATATTTTGGGATTATATAAAAATCTATTCAAACAAACCGCTATTTATGGGCTGGCAACGGTTTTGCCCCGCATGCTAAGTTTTCTATTGGTGAGATTATATACAGGAATTTTACCAACGGCAGAATACGGAGAAGTTTCTATTGTACTTTCATGGATGGTTTTCTTTAACGTAGTGCTTTCTTACGGAATGGAAACGGCATTTTTTAGGTTTTACAGCGCCGAAGATGATAAGAAAAATGTCATTGCCACTTCTACAATATCTATATTTTGGTCTTCAATTGGCTTTTTGTTCGCCGCTTTAATTTTTAGAAATACGCTCGCAAACTGGGCCGAAGTTGACGCACAATATATTACTTATTCTGTTTGGATTTTAGTTTTAGATGCTTTGGTTTTAGTGCCGTTTTCTAAACTTAGGGCAAATCAGAGACCAATGGTTTATGCCGCAATCAAAATAGGAAATGTAGTAATCAATATGTTACTGAACTTTTTCTTTTTAATATACTTACCAAAACTGGCAACAGCAAATCCTAATTCTGTTTGGGACAGTTTATACGTTGAAAATTTCCAGATTGCTTATATTTTCATTGCTAATTTATTAGCAAGTTTAGCGACATTCATTGTATTGTCGCCAAATTATCTTTCGCTTGGGCGAAAATTTGATCCTGTGCTTTGGAAAAAAATGATGAAATACGGTCTCCCGATTTTGGTCGCCGGACTTGCATTTGCAGTAAACGAACATTTTGATAAAATTCTATTGGGTTATTTATTACCCGAAAATCTGGCAAAATCTGAAGTTGGAGCTTATTCGGCCTGTTATAAACTTGGTTTGTTTATGGTTTTGTTTGCAACAGCTTTTAGATTAGGTATTGAACCTTTCTTTTTCAGTCACGCCAAAAATGAAAATGCACCTCAGACTTATGCCGTAATTACCAAATATTTTGTGATTTTTGGTTCACTGATTTTACTTGGTGTAATTGTTTTTGCAGACGTTTTAAAATTCCTTTTACTGGATAATAAAACCTATTGGGAAGCTATGAAAGTAGTTCCTCTTATTATACTTGCCAATTTCTTTTTGGGCATTTACAACAATTTATCGGTTTGGTATAAACTCACAGATCAGACAAAAATTGGCGCTTATATTTCAATCGTCGGGGCAATAGTAACGTTAGTTTTAAACTATGTTTTAATTCCAAAATACAGTTATTACGGATCTGCAATTGCAACTATTTCTGCATACGGATCAATGATGTTAATCTCTTATATTTTAGGGAACAAATATTATCCAATACCATATGATACTAAGAAAATTGGGGCTTATCTTGGTATTTCAATTCTGTTTTCGGCTATTTCTTTTTACGGATTCAGAGAAAAATATTATGTTGGCGTTCCGCTGCTTTTAATCTTTATATATTTTGTTTATCATAACGAAAAAAGTACCATCAAAG
>SEBM01000514.1 GCA_004296145.1 Flavobacterium sp. | reverse complement strand
GATCAGTGTAGGTTCATCTTCTTTTTTTACTAAGTCTAAACCTGTTTGTAACTCGTCTACAATGACTTCTGAATAATAAACATTTTCTGATCCTACAGAAACGATATAGCAAGGACCGCCACCATTTGCAAAGTACATTTGCATGGCATAGTACATTTTAAAATCGCTTACAATAGGTTGTACTGCTGTTGCAACGCCGTTTTTAAATGCTACAGTAAAGGTTTCCGGATTTGCTTTTCCAAAAAGAGTTTCATACTCCAACATCGAAGAGATTCTAGTCGGTTTGTTTTTTGGTCCATCAGCGGTGTACCCTATAAAAGCGGGAATAGCTGTTTCAACTTGCGCTACGGAAGGTGGAAATTTTGCCAGTTCCTCCACGTAGACTCCAGGGGTTTTGTAATTCATTTGTTAAAAATTTAAAATTAATATTGATTATTCCTCGAAGTCAAGCTTCGAATATTTATTTATGATTGATTGTGTTTTTAGAATTGTTGTAATTTGTGCGAGAAATTCAATATGATAAACTCTGCAGGACGCACTACTGCTATCTGGATTTTTATATTCATAATATTTGGATTTCCGCGTTCAACTTCTACTTTGTAAGCTTCTTTCGGAGTATTACCCGCTAATGCACCATCCATCCATTGTTGGTGAAGAAAATTTTCTATCATTGTTTTTGCCCGTAACCATGTTTGTGGGATATTGGGTTCGTCAATAAATTTTTCGAATGCATCTCGTATCGCCTGATTAATCATATTATAGTAGCGACGTACATGCACATATTTCCATTCATTATCTTTTCCATCGACTTTTTTATCTTTTGCATCAAGAGTCCTTGCTCCCCAGACTAAAATTCCTTTTCCTGTAAAAGTTTTAATCACATTGATCGATTTTCCGGAATCGTGTATATTGAGGTCAGATTGTTCCTGCTCGGAGACTTTTTCTGTGAGATTCATTACATAATTGACACTTACATTTGCCGGAGCTTTCCAGACTCCTCTTGTACTGTCTATTCTGCCATATACTCCTGCCATTGCTGATGACGGTGGTAATACAACTTTCAAAGATTTTATCGCTTCTTTTATTTGATTGTAGAGTAAAGAGTCAGATGACTGCAGACTTTTCAAGGTTACACCATTAGCATTTCCCACAAAGTCTTCTGCATTGAGAATTGCAGCTTTTAATGCTTCAAACTCTCCGCTAAAAACAGGTGCATTTTCATCTAAATCTTCCGGAATAATAAAATCATCAATCGTTCCGTCATATATAGCATCCAAAACTGCTTTTGCCTCATTAATTGCTTCTGTTAAAGCAACTTTTTTATCAGCTGTTCCATTAATTTCTTCCGCAATAGCAATAGCCTGACCCAATAAATCGGCAAGTACAAAACCGTTTGCAGATCCGCCCATAATCTCGTCACTTGCTAAGCTTTTTAATTCATCTAAAGCAGCAATTTCACCTGCATAAAAATCAGCACTCGTTTGTTCTGCATTTTGTAAACCGGTATGCGAAATCTCTGTCTCAACCTCATCAAAACTATAATTCAGAATAGTTTGTAAATGAGGAAAATAAGCTGCAGCGTGATTAGTTTTATTTATTTTAGCTCTGAAAGATTCAATCGTAGTAAGATTATTTGACTGTATTGTAGAATTTCCGCGGTAGGTATCTACTAAAACAAATCTGTTTGTATTCTCAATTTCTGCTTTAGCAATTGCCTGATTATAAATCGTATAAAAATCGTTTTCAACGGGTAAAGAAATGGCGTCCGGGAAAACAATAAGGGTAGGTTCCTTTATTTCATCAATTTTATTCAACCCCTCTTGTAGTGAAGATAATTGTACACCTTCTGACGTATAATTTCCTGTCGAGATAATATAACAGGGACCGCCACCATTGGCAAAATACATCTGAAGCGAATAGTACATTAAAAATTGTACAGGAGGTGCTTCCACAGTCAGTCCTTTCCCTGCAACATCTCTCAGTTGAATACTTTCTTTTTTAGCCTTTCCAAAATATTTTTCATATTCCAAAAGAGAGCTGATTTTTAAAAATTTGTCGTAGTCGACAGGTATTAATTCAGTATACCCAATGAATGTAGGAGTAGCTGTGTCTACTAATGAAACTGAGTAAGGAAATTTTGCAATTTCTTCAACTGAGACACCCGGAGTTTTTGGATTTGGCATGATTAAAATTTGAATAAATGGTTATTAGTTTTTGTTTTTATCTTTAATTTACTTTGATACTTTGTATATTGATGTCATTAATTAGTTCAACAGGAGTAACATCCTTCGCCACGATTTTTATTACACTGATTTTATATAAAACAGAAGGTATCACTTTACCGCCCAGTAATCCCCAAATGTAGCTTAGCTGCTCAAAAGGAATAGAATGTAATTCGATTCTGAATTTGAAATTATTTTCCTTTTTGTCATCAGGATCAATATATTCTAATACATTGTTGGTCTGAAAAACTTCGATAATTTTTGAAAGATTTGCCAAAGAGTTAGCATAAGTCGATCTGTTAGCCGCAATCATCACATACAAATTCAAATAAGCCGGAGGACTTTCCATTTTCATATCATATTGAGTTGGGTCTTCGCTTATAAGTACCTTATTGTACCGTGATCTGTTTTTCAATGTCGATTCTTCCTCAACATTCAACAGCGTAATCACCACCTTATTATCAAGACCCGATGTGTCGTCGTCATGTTTTGCTATGTCATCAACAACAGCAATATCACCTAAAATATCCTGTAAACCTTCTGCGTCATTCAGCTTATTTTTTAAAATTGTCAATACTTCGTTTATCATAATTTCTGTTCTTAATTATTATGATGCAAACATACAATGATCCTCAATCAAAAGACAAATATTTTGTGGTACCAAACCTGTCTTTGCAGTAAAACATATTTTCACCCAATAATGAGAATAACAAAAATTAAAACAAATAATAAACTGTAAATCAAACCTTTAAAACCGATATCGAAAAGTAAAAATTTAAATAAAAATTATTTAAATCCATATAT
>SEBM01000513.1 GCA_004296145.1 Flavobacterium sp. | reverse complement strand
TGACGGTTTAGTCATAAATTTAAAACCCCATTTTTTCTTTTAACTTTCCGTTTTGACTTAAGAATTTCCCGTATTCGAAAAGGTTATCAATTGGCGAGCGTTGAAATAAATCAAAAGTAACCTGAATGCCTCGCTCAATCGCTTCATCAGTTTTTTCGAAACCATTGCTGTCATCATCAATCCAAAAATTAAGGATAAAAGCATACTGCACCCAAAGCGCATCTTTGTAACGTTTGGCAAAAAACTTACGATCGGCCAATTCGCCACTTTCTAAACCTTCATTGATAATTTCTTCAGCAAAATTTTCGAAAATGGGCTTTACGCCAGATAAAACTGCAGGTGTTCCCAATTTTTTAGGCTGCTTTTTTAAGCTATAGATCACAAAACTTCTTTGGCTTTTTAGCAATTCTACATAGCTGTAAAAGAAAGACAACATTTTCTCACGAGATGAGTATTGCTCCCAAAGTTCTTGTTTTTTAACTTCATCTATGGCTTCAACGGTAAGTTCAAACCAAATGTTCTTTTCAATACTTTCGAAAGAAGCATAAAAAGCATAAAATTCAGCCTCTGTAATTTTTAATTTCTTTACGAAACTATAGACTGATTTTGGTTGCTCATCATTTGTTAAAACATAGTCGATATAACCTTTTTTGATCTGTGCCTGAGTTGCCATTTTCTTTTTATTTAAAAACGTAAAAAATGTGGTGTTGGTTTGTGAAACCACTCAAAATTAGCACTTTATTTATCACGGATTTGCAATAAAAATTGTGTGGAATTTTTCTATTTAGTATAATTGATAATGCCTTATGAAAACCCATACCTTCAACATCAAAACTTACTTAAAGTTTGTAACGCTATACAGCCACTTAGTGATGCCTTGCAAAAAGCAATAGTTACACAGACTAAAGTTATACAGGTAAAAAGAAAAACGTGCTTATTAAATGCTGGGGAAAAAAGCGACGCCATTTATTTTATTATTTCTGGTGCTGCAAGGGTTTATTATTTAGATAAAGAAGGAGCTGAAACTACCTCGTGGTTTTTATTTGAAAATGAATTTCTCATTTCTGTTTATAGCTTTTTTACTGGAGAGCCTAGTTTTGAATATCTAGAAACCATAGAAGATTGTACTTTAATAATGCTGAATAGAAACACATTAAATGAGTTGTATTTACAATATTTAGAGTTTAATGTTATTGGCAGAAAACTAACAGAATATTATTACATCAGAAACGAAAAACAAGCAAATGATTTGAGAATGTTAACGGCAAAACAGCGCTACCAAGCACTCTTGACAAGTAACCCAAAGCTAATCAATAGAGTTTCGTTAGGCTATATCGCTTCATATTTAGGTATTACTCAAGAAACTTTGAGCAGAATTAGAAAGCAAATTTAATGACTTTCATTTTTTGACATTTGTCAAAAGTTTAGAGAGAAGCATAGTGTAGGTTTGGGTTATCAATCTAAATTATCTATGAAAAAATTTTTAAAAATGAGCCTGCTCTTACTTTTTATCTCCGTGGGCTTAAGTTGTAAGAAAGAACAACCTAAACTTAGTAAAGAAGAAGCCCTTTGGCAGCAACTGCAAAATGATAGCATGTTTATAACGCTCTCTAACATTAATTTTATCTCTGCCAAAGAGGACGATTTGATAAAACAAAAAGCAGGTAATGATAGTCTTTACAGAGCAGCTATAAAGTCAGTTTACCAAGCAAAGACAGATAGCGTTATCAACTTGGTTGCTATTTTAAAGTCGAAATATATTGGTTTTTCAACAGAATATGTAAAAAAAGCTCGATTACTGAGGTCTACACAAAGCAGACATGAAATATCTTTTGATCAAAAAAAGAAAATGAGTTATAACCCCTATGACCCCAATGATCCAGATAATGTTAGGTCATTAGATCAGGTTGAAATAACTTCTAATTGTGCTTTAAGCTATCTACGATTTGGTGGCATTTTGAGTGTGCTAAAAAACGTATATGATTTAAATATGTCTATGTGCGGAGAGGAAGATTTTTATTTACAATTACTTTATGATAGGTTTGGGTCTCGATATTATCCTAATTATTACCTATCTAGAGCATTAATGGATGTAGGGAGAAACTATTATCAAATAAGCTCAACTGGAAATTGTGCTCCGATATGGAGTCTAATAAAGAATACTGATGGTAATTCGCAAGATTTTGAAAATAATTTTACCTTTTATATTTCAGATATCAACAATGATATGACAGGTATAATACTATCTATCATGGAAAACTGTAACACATATGATGGTTCAACAAATGATTATTGGGGGAATCGTTATTATTATCCAACTGTAGGAGGGGCACAAATGAACCAACAATTACTTCAAATGATTTAGATAATGCAACAGTAGTTGACAATGGTAAACCAAAAATAGCAGATATAAAAAAAATATACTAATTGTTTTAATGATGGAAAAACAGCTCAAAGTTATACCTTAACTATTTATGCTGATCAGCCAATTCCAGGTAAAAATGATTGGTATAATATTATAGTTCCAACTGGTGGTGTAAACACAAATCAATATGGTGTGCCAACTGGAATAGTATTTCAAACAGTAGATGGAGATAATTTTGATGTTGGACATACCTTTGTAACATTTGAGAAGAACAACACTGACGGAACAAACGTAAGGCAAACTTTAGGGTTCTATCCAAAGGGTAGTAATTTCGGGTCGGAAGGAGCATTTGAAAATAATAGTGGTCACAGTGCAGATGTAAGGTACACCATGAATGTCACAAAAGATCAGTTTGATAAAGCTTTAAAAAAGGTTGAAAGTGATGCAAGTAAAGAATATAGATTAGATAACCTTAATGGAACTGAATATAACTGTACAGACGCTGCAATAAGTTGGATGAACGCGGCTGGTGCAAATTTCGGAAACTCAACATCTGGATTATTCAAAAATACTCCCGGAAATTTTGGTCAAGTTTTAAAAAATATTCCAGGAGCAAATACTAACCCTACTTCTGGAATTTCAAGTAAAGGTCCTTGTAACT
>SEBM01000512.1 GCA_004296145.1 Flavobacterium sp. | reverse complement strand
GGTTGATCCTGATACTTTATTCTAAAAAAAAAAAATCCTGTTATTATTTATCAGGATTTTTTGTTGTATTTCAATTGTAATAGTTTTGAAGACAGGTTATTATATACGATAATAAAGTCATAATGAAAGAAAGCATAACCGATTAAAATTTATAATTGATTTGTGCGGCTGCATAAGGTGCAAACTGAAACTGATATTGATCTTTACTGTTGAAAATGTTTTTCAAACTTCTATCCGTAAAATAAGCAGGACGTACGGCGCTGATTCCGAGAGTAACTGGAATTGTAATGTTTTTACCAATCTTAAATTCAGGTCTTAATCCCGTAACAATATACTGATGCGTAAAGATGACATCTTTTCCTTCTTTTTCCAGAAGTGCCAATTGTCCGTTCATTTCTGCTATTAAGCTCAATGTTAGGTAATTGTTCATTTCGTATCCGGCAGAGAATTGAAATCCGCTCATAAGCGAAACATTAAAAATAAATTTTCCCGGAGAATTATAATTGACATAAAGGGCAGGAAACAACATCGGATATCCGAAAGCATTATTGAAAGCAATTCCGCCTCCAAGATCCAATTTTGAATTGATTTTTTTTATGAAAATAGCGCCCGCATTTCCGAGAATACTTCTGGCGCCCATTTTCGAAATTTTCGTCTGATCGGTATAAATTCCGGCACCTGCAAAAGTGAGCATATTCCATTTTTTGTTTAATGGATGAATATTAAACAATGAAAACTGAGCATTGACAATATCTGATAAAACCATTTCTGAAGCAAAATTTTTATTATTCAAAGATGTATAGGAACCGGAAACAGCAACTCCCCAAACTACAGCAAGACTGTCTTTTGTCATTTTCATAGAAAGTGGAATTTTAGCACTAACCTGATAAACAGCAGCAGAACCTTTGCTGTCGCCGATGTCATTATTGTTTTCATCAGTATAACGGGATTCCCCAAAAAATTCTGATTGAATCGTAATCTGGGCTTTTGATTGTGTAGTTGCAAGTAATAATAGGAGCAAAGTGAGCAATGCTGAAGTTTTCATATTTGTCTTTTTAAAGTTTTACAGCGCAAAACTATTTCATGAGAAAGAAGCATTTTTTAGGTTTTGACCAATAGCATGGATTTGTTGACGAACGGTCAGTACCTATGATAGAAAATAAATTAATTTTGCAATATAACTTTGTAATTATGTTTTCTATAAAAAGAGCAAATCTACTTTTCTGGGCTTTCGTATTTCTGATTATCTTAATGCAATTGTCATTATCTACAAGTCCGGCGTTTAGTTTTTCTGTTTCCTTAATGCATGCTGTAATTCTCGTACTGACTTTGCGTTTGCATGTTCATTTTCTGAATCTGCTCATCAAAAAATATCTCAACACACATGATACGGCAGGGTTTATATTTTCGGCTATTTTAATTAGTCTGCTGACTTCAATTTTACTGACTGCCGAAAGCTATTTTGTAACCATACTAATGTTGTCTCCGGATGTTCTTCATGACAATGATATTATTTCTCTTTTTTGCGGTATGCTGCTGGTCAGTATTTTAATTTCGGGAATGAGTTATTCGATCGAATTGTTCAAACAAAATATGGCTTCCGAAAAAAGGCATCAGGAATTGAGACATAGTGTTTTAGAAATGGAAATCGACCATTTAAGAACACAATTAAGCCCACATTTTACTTTTAATATTCTGAATAATCTTCAGTTTCTTATTCGGAAAGATCAGGATGAAGCTTTAGAACTTTTATCCAGATATAGCAAAATTTTGCGCTATTATGTTTATGAATCACAAAATAAATGGATACGTTTAGATGATGAAATTTCATTTTTAAAACATTATTTTGAATTGGAGAAAGACCGTTCGGGAGAAGATTTGGAGATTTCCTGCCAATGGGAAATCCCGGAAAATACGCTTCTTATTATTCCTTTTTTGCTGTCGACTTTTGTTGAAAATGCGTTCAAACATATTTCTTCTTTCAAAGAAAAAAGCAATTATATACAGCTGCATATTTTTCTAAAAAATGAAAATCAACTGGTATTAAATATTATAAATTCGGCAGATTTTCATTCGCTAAAGCTTAAAAAAGAAGGCGTTGGTTTAAAATATGTAAAGAAAAGACTTGAACTTTCGTATAAAGATAATTATGAATTAGAATTGCTTCCGCAAGTTGATTCTTATAGTGTAAAACTTCAATTAAATCTGGCCAACGCATGAAATGTATCGTAATTGATGATGAAAGAATTGCCAGGGAAGGACTGGATTCTTTTATTAAAGAGTTTGATTTTCTAAGCAATGTCGGCACTTTTTCAAATGCGCATCTCGCACTCGAAAAACTGAAAAAAGAAACAGTCGATCTTATTTTTCTGGATATCGAAATGCCTTTGCTAAACGGCCTTGAGTTTGCCAAACTAATTTCAGATAAACCTTCGATGATTATTTTTACAACGGCTTATTCAGAATATGCGCTTAAAGGATATAAAGTCAATGCTGTTGATTATTTGCTAAAGCCGATCTTTTTTGAAGATTTTAAATCGGCGGTTCTCAAAGCAAAAAAAATGTACGACTTAATGTATCAGCAGGAACAATTATCAAAACCATTGTATTTTAAAGAAAATGGTGTTACTATAAAGGTAAAACCAGAGCAGATTTTATACATTAAAAGTATGCAGAATTATATCGAAATCTATTCAGAAAATGCTAAAAAGATTATTATTCATCAGACATTAAAAAGTATAATTGATCAGCTTCCTGCGGATGATTTTCTTCAAATTCACAGATCTTATGTGGTTAATTCAAAATATGTTACCAACATTGATGGCTTCAGATTAGCTTTAAAAGATATCATTCTGCCAATTGCAAGAAACAGAAAGAATATTATAGCAGAAAGATTTAAAAACGATTAACATTATTATTTTTAATTTTAAAAATATTTAAATAAAAGAACGTTCATTCATTTATTATTTTATCTTTGTCAAAAATTAATGGCATGAGAGTAAGAGATATTGATAAAGAAAAACTGG
>SEBM01000511.1 GCA_004296145.1 Flavobacterium sp. | reverse complement strand
AATTAGAATAATTGATAGTAATAAGAAATCAACTTTAACCATATTAAGTTAACAATTTCAAAAAAATCGCTTCAGTACTAGCAAACTCAAATAATTTATTAGACCTTTGCACACTTTTTTCCGTGAATACCACAAAAGGCTAAAGTTTTAGAAATGAAGAAGAAAATTGAAATATTAGCTCCAGCCAGAGATTTAATTGGCGGAATGGCTGCCATAAACAGCGGTGCCGATGCAGTTTATATTGGTGCTCCTCAATTTGGAGCACGTTCTAATGCCAACAACTCGATTGAAGATGTTGCGGCATTGGTAAAATATGCACACTTATTTAACGCTCAGGTTTTTGTGGTAATGAATACCATTTTATACGACAACGAATTAGATACGTGTCGTGCCATGATTTGGGAATTATACGGCATTGGTGTCGACGCCTTGATCATTCAGGATATGGCGATTATGGAAATGGACTTACCTCCTATCGTTCTTCACGCCAGTACACAAGCCAATAATCGTGATGCCGATAAAATCAAGTTTCTTAAAGATGCCGGAATTAAACGTGTGGTTTTAGCACGTGAATTAAACTTGCATCAAATTAAAACAATCTACGACGAAGCCGATGTTGAATTAGAGTTTTTCGTAACCGGAGCACTTTGTGTTTCTTTCAGCGGAAACTGTTATATGAGTGTGGCAAACGGGGAACGTAGCGCAAACCGTGGTTCTTGTGCTCAAAACTGTCGTTTACCATACAACTTAATCGACGGAAACGGAGAAACTTTAATCAAAAACAGTCACTTACTTTCCATAAAAGATTTAGATGTTTCAGACCAAATTCCGAATTTGATCGAAGCCGGAATTGTTTCTTTCAAAATCGAAGGTCGTCTTAAAGATGTTGCTTACGTAAAAAACAACGTATCCTATCTTCGTCAGAAATTAGACAGTTATTTAGAAGGAAGCGACAAATACACCAAAGCTTCTTCTGGAAAATGTACGTATACTTTTGATTCTACTTTAAACAGAACTTTCAACCGTGGTTATACCGATTATTTCGTTAACGAAAGACACGCAAGTATTGGTTCTTGGGAAAGTCCAAAATCAAAAGGCCAATATATTGGTAAATTAATCCGAACTATCGGAGACGCTTACGAAATCGAAAACGGCGAATTGCTAAACAACGGCGACGGACTTTGTTTCATTAACGAACAAAATGAAGCCGACGGAATTTATGTAAACAAAGCCGAAAACGGAAAAGTTTATCCAAACGTTTTAAAAGAAATCAAAAACGGAACTTTTATTTACCGTAATAATGATGTTGCTTTCATCAAAATTGTAGAAAGAGAAGACAGTGCCATCCGTAAAATCGGAACTACTTTATTACTTACCGAAAACGAAAATGGCTTCGAATTAATCGCAACCGACGAAGACGGAAACGTAAGTAAAGTAACTTTAGAACACGCAAAAGAACAAACTAAAACTGGTGAATCAATTGCAGAAAACTTCAAAGTTCAATTAGCAAAAACAGGTTTTACACCTTACAGTGCTGATGAAATTGATGTTGTTTTTTCTCAAAACTGGTTCCTTCCTATTTCAAAAGTAAATGAAATGAGAAGAAATGTTTTCGAACAGTTGTCAGAAATTCGTTTAGCAAATTACAAACGTGAAGAACACCAATTGGTAAAAACGTCGCATCCATATCCGGAAACCAAACTGGATTTCATGTACAACGTTTCGAACAAAACGGCTCGTAAATTCTACGAACGTCACGGTGTTACCGAAATCGAAAAAGCATTCGAATTACAATGGGATCCAGGAAAATCTCGTGTAATGACCACAAAATATTGCATTAAATACGAATTAAAAAAATGCCCAATTCACCAAAGAGACATTGTTGGCGAAAAGGTAAAAGAACCATTAGTATTAAAGCAAGGCGAGTTAGAATACAAACTAAAATTCAACTGCAAACCCTGCGAAATGGAAATCTGGGAAAAAGACGCTGAATTTGAGATTGAAGAAGATCAATATCATTAATATACAAACCGATGCTTTTAAAAGAAGTATCGGTTTTTTATTTTGGGCGTGTCCCTCCGGGTCGGGCTATCCGTTACAAGTCCTCGCACTTCCTTCGTCAGGCTCCGGGCTTTCCACTTCTATCCCTCACGCAAACCGTAAAACGAGAAGTCTTCGGTTATTAATCTTACATCATGACATTACCACAATCTTGTCATTTCGACCAAAGGGAGAAATCGCACTCGTAACCACAAAGATTATCAATTATTATTGCGGAAAAACTAGTGTGATTTCTCCCTTTGGTCGAAATGACAAACTGTATGGCTAAGCATCGAAAATTAAATTTCCAGCAAAAATAAAATCTCCCGAATCTGCAAAATCTGCGTGAGAATAAATTCCATTTTATTTATCTTTACTTTTTAAAAACATCTTCAAATGGAATCAAAAAACAGCATTATAAAATACTCTATTATTGCAGGATTTTTGGTGTGGTCTATTTTTCCATTATTAATCTTTTCAGGCACTCTGTTTATTGATTTGTGCATTCAAATCTGTGACTTTGGTCTATTTTGGAATCCAATATTTTGGGGAATCGTTTTTCCAGTATTTATAGTTTTTCTATTTTGGCATTCAGCAAAAAAACTTAGTTTTTCATTAAACCAAATCTCTTATTTTAAAGCCTGTTCTCAATTTTCTTTTGCAGTAAGCTCAAAAATCATAATAGCGCTTTTTACACTTTATATTGTTAGCAAATTTATAAATGGTATATCTGTTGTATTGCGAATACAAATTTATGACATGGTTTTATTCTCGGTATTAATGATTCTTTTTTTATCGTTGACATTAATGATTCTAACATTTTTAAGCAGTTTAGTAATTGTAAAAATGAGTCAAAACTCTCAAACATTCATTTCAAGAAAATAAAACACCAATTTTTGTCGAGTTTCTAGTGAGATTTCTCCTTCGTCGAAATGACAAACTACATGGTTACATAATGTAGAAATCAAATTTGTAATCATATAAAA
>SEBM01000510.1 GCA_004296145.1 Flavobacterium sp. | reverse complement strand
AAGTTTTTTAATGTTTTTTTTTTTTTTTTCGAACATAATAAAGATTTGGAGAAAATATAAAATACTTGTTAGAAGACAATTCACTAAGTTTTGATCCAACCTTTGCCAACAACAATTTTGGAACTGAATTTTGTATCAAAATCAAAAAAGAAGATTTTGAAAAAGTTAATAAAATAATCGAATCAAAATCAGAAATAGAACTTGACGAAGTAAATAAAGACTATTATTTATTGAGTTTTTCTGATGATGAATTAATAGAAGTTATTTCAAAAAGTGACGAATGGAATAAGTTTGATGTTTCTCTTGCAAAGAAATTGCTCAAAGAAAGAGGTCAGGAAATAACACCTGAAAAAATTGAAGAAATAAAAAAACAAAGAATTGCAGAACTATCAAAACCGGAAGCAAGCCAAAAAGGTTATATAATCCTGGGATATATTACAGCTTTTCTTGGAGGATTATTAGGTATTTTTGTTGGTTGGCATTTGTTAACCTATAAAAAGACACTTCCTGACGGAAATAAAGTGTATGCTTATTCTGAAGAAGACAGAAAACAAGGCAACAGAATTTTAATTATTGGCTTAGTCTTTTTTGTTTTTTGGTTTACAGTTCAAATGGTATTTAAATTAAATGAAGCTTAAGAAATTACAATCCTGGTTATTTAAAAATAATATTTAAATGATATTATGGACAAACTAAAAATAATCGATTTCAAAGAAAGTGATAGAGATGCCTTACGCGAACTCTTTCTAAAAGTTCGCCAGAGCACTTTTGTCTGGAAGGATCCTGAAGATTTCGATTTATTTGATTTTGATAAGCAAACTCTTGGAGAATATATTATGACTGCTTTTTATGAAGAAAAGATAGTCGGTTTTATTTCTATCTGGCTTCCGGATAACTTTATTCATCATTTATTTATTGATGAAGAATTTCAGAAAATGGGTATTGGAAAAGAACTTTTAAAAGCCGCTATAAATAAAACAGGTTTTCCAATAAAATTAAAATGTCTTGAAAAAAATATACAGGCAGTACAGTTTTATAAAAAGACAGGATTTATAGAAAAAGGAAAAGGTGGAGTCGGAGAAAATTCATTTATAGCGTTTGAACTGAATCAGGAAATTGAATAAAAATGAAAATCGCAACCTGGAATTGTAATATGGCTTTCAGAAAAAAAGCCGCGTTTATTTTGGTTCACAAACCAGATATTCTCATAATTCCGGAATGTGAAAATAGTGAAAGATTAAAATTTCCGGAGAATGTTCCAATTCCAAATGATATGCTTTGGTATGGTACAAATCAACACAAAGGATTGGGCGTTTTCTCTTATAGTGATTACAGATTCGAACTCATGAATTGCCATAATCCTGATTTTAAAAATGTATTGCCAATCTCAGTTTCCAAAGGAAAAACAGACTTTGTTTTATTCGCCATTTGGGCAAACAATCCGCAGGATAAAGACGGGCAATATGTAACGCAGGTTTGGAAAGCCATTAATTATTATGAAAAACTGCTTTCTGAAAACAATTGTATTTTGATTGGAGATTTTAACAGCAACACCATTTGGGACAAACCCAGAAGAGAAGGAAATCATTCTACAGTGGTTAGTAAATTGGCAGAGAAAAATATACTTAGTGTTTATCACAAATTTTTTAATCAGGAACAAGGAAAAGAAATGCATCAACCTTGTTTTTGTATCGCCATGAAAATAAACCGTATCATCTCGATTATTGTTTCGCTTCAGATAATTTTATTGATGTTTTAGAAAACGTCGAAGTCGGAACTTATGAAGATTGGAAAATGCATAGTGATCATAAACCTTTAATTGTAACTTTTGGGATTTAAGCGGTTATTCTCATTTTTTGTCATTTCGACGAAGGAGAAATCACACTAGTAATTCCGTAATCAAAATAAACAATCTTTGTAGAGTTACGAGTGTAATTTGCTTCGCCTATTGGCTGTCGCTCGAGACTCCTTTCGTCGAAATGACAAACTTGATGAAATTATCCCATTTACATTTATAAATAAAACTATTTTACTGGGAAAAATATAAAACCTTAAAGATTATCTTGTAAGACTTCTACATTGTAATTCATTTAATTTTAGATATTAAAATTTAAAAAATATCATTATGAAAATGAAATCAATTTTATTGGGAACATGTTTGGCATTTTCTTTAGTGGCCTGTGGTCCAAAAGATGCTGACATTCAAAAAGACATCGATGCAAAATTGAGAGATATGCCGGGAGTTCACGTTGATGTACAGGATGGTGTGGCAACAATTTCGGGAATTTGCAAAGATGATGCCTTCAAACAAAATATAGAAAGTACGGTAAAAGGAACTAAAGGAGTAAAAACCGTAGTAAACAATTGTGATATTCCGGCTCCGGATGCAGAACCTGCTGCTGCAGCTGTAATCATCAATTCTGACAGTACTTTGGATAAATCGGTTAGTGATCTTGTAAAATCTTATGATGGTGTAAGCGCAACAGTTGTTGGTGGTGTAGTAACGCTTTCCGGAGAAATCAAGAAAAATGAGTTACAGCCTTTGATGCAAAGCCTGCAGGAATTGAAACCGAAAAAAGTGGAAAACAAATTAACGGTAAAATAAAAAGTTATGAGTTTACAAGATAAATACAGAGAAGTAACCAATCTGGCCGGCGATTTAGGAATTACGAATTTGCAAGTCAGAGAACAGGATAATGTACTATATATTGACGGTACAGCAAATACGGCAGCAGACAAAGACAAACTTTGGGATGCTTACAACAAAATTGATCCTGAGTACAGATCGGCAGATGTTGTAATGAATATTGAAGTGACTGAAAAAGTTTCAAGAGAATATACAGTCGAAAACGGAGATTCGCTTTCTAAAATCGGAAAAGCATACGGAGTTTCATGGCAGGATATTTACGAAGCCAATAAAGATATTATCAAAAATCCCGACCTGATTCAGGTGGGTTGGAAATTAAAAATACCAACAGTATAATTTCCGAATAATTACCAATTAAAAAATTCCAAATTCCAATTGTAC